>JAUXFR010000194.1 GCA_030622805.1 Anaerolineae bacterium
AAATCTTATGAATACATCAAACCTGACAAAAGAAACTGTATTAGAAGCGCTCAGCCATGTTCAAGATCCTGAGCTGCATAAAGACCTGGTCAGCCTCGGCATGATCCGGGATATCGAAATCGTGGACAACCGCGTCAGTTTTACAATTTACCTGACAACACCAGCCTGTCCGTTAAAAAAACAGATCGAGGATGAAGCACGCCATGCTGTAGAAGCGATTGAAGGTGTGCACAAAGTTGAGATTAAAATGGATGCCGATGTACCAAGCGATGGGCGCACACGCGGGCTGATTGATGTACCCATCCGCAATGCCATCGCGATTGCATCAGGTAAAGGAGGTGTAGGTAAAAGCACGGTCGCTGTCAATATGGCAGTTGTACTGGCGCAAAGTGGCGCACGAGTAGGCTTGCTCGACGCAGACATCTATGGTCCGAACATCCCCACCATGATGGGTGTTGATCACTTACCCCCATCGCAAAAAGATAAACTTGTACCTGCAGAGGCATACGGCGTCAAGATAATGTCCATTGGATTCCTGGTTAAACCTGATCAGCCATTAATCTGGCGCGGACCAATGCTGCATTCAGCTATCCGACAATTCCTGACCGACGTTGACTGGGGAGAACTGGACTATCTGATCATTGACCTGCCACCTGGGACCGGTGATGCAGCGCTAAGCCTGGCCCAATCACTACCGCTTAGCGGTGGGGTAATCGTAACGCTGCCCCAGCAGGTGTCTCTGGATGATGCCCGCCGTGGATTAGAAATGTTCCGCCAATTAGACGTCCCATTGTTCGGTATCGTTGAAAACATGAGCTTTTTAGAACTACCAGATGGTACAAAATTAGACGTTTTTGGCAGTGGAGGCGGAGAAAAATTGGCGCGAGAGTCGGGTGTCCCATTTATCGGCGCTATCCCCATGGATCCGGAAGTCCGCGTAGGCGGCGATGCAGGAAAACCTGTAGTCATCTCCCATGCAAATTCTCGAGTCGCCCAGGCACTGCGTCACATATCCGAAGATATTGCAGCTAAGGTCAGTGTTGCCGCTATCCTGCAGAACTCCTCTGTTCCTATTAAGGTTGTGGATTGATATGCAAAGTTATGTTGTTGGTTTAAGATTTCAGAAAGTCGGAAAAATCTATCACTTCGATGCCAGTAAATTTCCAGACTTACAGATCGGTGATTTTGCTGTCGTAGAAACAAGCCGCGGAAAGCAGTTGGGAAAAGTGGTGCTGGTTGTTGAAGATCCATCACAGAAGAAGAACGGAAGATGGAAGCCCGTCCATCATATAGCCACCGCGCGTGACCTTGTCATCAAACAAATTTTGGAGAAAAAAGAAGCTGAAGCGTTGATAAACTGTCGTTCAAAGGCTGCGGAATTTAGCATTGAAGGGATAAAAATCGTTTCAGCGGAATACACCTTCGATGGTTCTCGCCTTTCATTTTTATACAGCACCGAGGAAAATACCAAGATAAATATCACCAAATTACGTAGCTCAATGAAACGTTCTTATCCTCGGTCAAGAGTTGAAATGAGACAAGTTGGTCCCAGAGATGTAGCAAAGATACTCGGAGGTATGGGCGCATGTGGATTGGAAAATCGCTGCTGCGCTTTGTTTCTAACTGAATTCAGCCCAATATCGATCAAGATGGCAAAAGCGCAGGGTATCAGCCTCTCTCCATCTGAGATCACCGGTATGTGCGGCAGGTTGAGATGCTGCCTGATCTACGAGTACAATCAGTACCTGGAAGCTCGTAAACACCTTCCAAAATATAAAAAACGGGTTGTCACCCCATTGGGTGAAGGTATCGTGAAAGATGTCTTTCCACTGAGAGAATCTGTATTGGTGCTCTTGGAAAACGGAAAATATCAAGAATTCCCCCACGTACAGGTGGAGCCCTGGAAAGAATTGCAATCTTTAAAGAAAGCTGCCCAAGAGCCATGTGCCAAACATCAAGAAGGCGGTTCTGATTGCGGTAGGCAGACCGGTCAGAGAAAACCTAATACAGGCAGCAAAAACCGAAGGAAAAAAAGATAACAATGGTAAACGTCCTAAAACAATCCAAGTCCCTGTTCGACTATACGCAATCACTCCGGCGCGATTTCCACCAGCACCCGGAACTTGGCTTCCAGGAATTCAGGACTGCCGCAATCGTAGGAAAAGAACTGAGAGACCTCGAACTGGAGGTATTTTCAGGAATTGGCCAAACCGGCGTGGTCGCAATGCTGGAGACAGGGCGCCCCGGACCGACCGCTCTACTGCGATTCGACATGGACGCTCTGCCAATCCAGGAAGCGACTGGCGCAGAATATGCTTCGTTGACTCCTGGAGTGATGCATGCCTGCGGTCACGACGGGCACACGGCCGTCGGTCTGACCGTGGCGCGCATCCTACACGATCAGGTCGAGCAGTTGATCGGCAGGGTTAAATTCGTCTTCCAACCCGCAGAAGAAGGGCTGGGTGGCGCAGAGCGTATGATCGACGATGGAGTACTGGAAAACCCCAGACCAGACCTTTCATTAGCGCTGCACCTGTGGAATGTCAAGCCTTTTGGCTGGTTGGGGATCACGCCGGGTCCAGTCATGGCAGCTTCAGAGACGTTCAAGGTGCTCATCACCGGCAGCGGTGGTCACGGTGCAGCCCCTCACCTGGCAGTTGATCCCATCATCGCCGGAGCGCAGGTGGTCAGCGCCTTGCAAAGTATCGTCTCGCGTAATGTACCACCTCTCAAGACCGCTGTTGTCAGTGTTACAACAATGCACGGTGGAGACATATTCAATGTGATCCCGGGTGATGTTGAACTAACTGGCACCATCCGCACCTTCGATCCTGATGTGCGTCAATCTGTTCTGGAACGCTTCACACAGGTGGTTGACGGCGTTGCAGCAAGTATGGGCTGCCAGACACGGATCGAACTGCAGTCCATCACACCAGCCGTAGTAAACGATCCGGCTATAACTGCATCTGTCCAGAAAACCGCAGCCAGTCTTCTACCCGACAGCGAAATCGATACCAATGCAACGACGATGGGCTCCGAAGATATGGCATTAATGATGCAGGATATACCCGGCTGTTATTTCTTCACCGGATCGGCGAACCCGGACCAGGGGTTGGACGCTGCTCATCATAACCCGCGCTTCGATTTCGATGAGCGTGCCCTGGTCCATGGAGCGGCTTTGATGGCCGCAGCCACGATCGACCTGCTGAAGTAAACCCCTTCCCCCCTATTCCCTTCACTCCATCCCTCTTCTTGACCAAACATCAGCCGGGTGATAAAATCACCGTTGCATTCATTTATCTGATTAATCATTTGATTGCAGACAGAATAAACGATCATTTTCTACTGGATTTACTCACATGAGTCCTTCAAGACACCTATCCGATTTCTTGAATTACCTGGCCTCGACCAACGATGCGACGGCTGGTACGGAAACAGACTCACTCCCACCGATCAACGAAATCAGCAAAGAGCTAGGAATCAGCGTTGCCAGCGTGCGTGAGCAGCTCGAGGTAGCAAAAGCCTTAGGTCTGGTGGATGTACGCCCCCGCACGGGTATTCGACGCTTAACCTACTCTTTCTCCCCTGCCGTTAAGCAGAGCCTGTCATACGCTATCGCCTTAGATCGCGCTTCCTTCGATACTTATTCGGATTTACGCAACCAAATCGAGACAGCATATTGGTACAAGGCAGTAAGATTGGTGACGCCGGAAGATCTGGCACAATTACAGTCTCTTATCGCAAGGGCATGGGGTAAATTACACGGTACACCTATACAGATACCACATAGCGAACATCGTCAGCTGCATCTGCTAATCTACCGCAGGTTGAATAATGTCTTTGTGCTGGGCATCCTGGAAGCGTATTGGGACGCCTATGAAGCCGTTGGACTGAATGTATACGCCGATTACGACTATCTGCAAGAGGTTTGGACGTATCACCAGGCAATGGATGATGCAATCCTAACTGGTGATTACGAGGTGGGATACAAAGCCTTGACCGAGCATATAGACCTGC
>JAUXFR010000027.1 GCA_030622805.1 Anaerolineae bacterium
CACTCTCCCGAGTAGAGTCAGTCAAATCGAGCGGACGTCCCCCTTACCGGGAATATCATTCCAGCCTGGATACACCTGCCATCGTCACCGAGGGTAGATTACGTGCATCGAAAGATGTTGTGTTGGGATTGATTGGTACCTGGGAAAAGAACCAATATGTCGTCAACCGCTTCAAGGGTGAGGTTTTCTGTTCAGGATATGGAATATGGATAGATTACCGTTTGAACCCTGAGGGACATCGCCAGATGTTCGAGATCATGGAACGCTGCGATGGTGAGCATACCGTAGCGGATATCGCATTTGAGCTGAGCATTCCCTTCCAGGCCGTATGGCAGGTTGTGTCATTGCTCCTAGAAAAAAAACTGGTCTCTCTCAGTCGTGTTCCACAGCCAACCAGCCCAATTCGCTCGTAATCGATATGAACCTCTACTACACAACCAAACATCGGTTGAAAGTCGCCCGCTGGAAAATACGCCGAACTTCTACAGCGCGACGATGGGGTTCCAAATATTTAAATAATTCACCCGCTGTCCTTGGCAATGCCATGCCCAAATCTGGCTCACACCTGATCAGCCAGGTACTGCAGGGACTGCCGCAAATTGGAGCATTCGTAAATCCCGGATTCCCACCCGTCAACCGGACAGAGGATAATCAGATTTTACCCGATGCGGACATCCTGAGGATTATTCAGCATATGCGATCCGGCGATATCGCCTATGGTTACATCCGCGCTAAAGAGCCATTCATTACAACGCTTAGCGCGCCGGGCAGGGCTACTATTTTCGTCTACCGTGACCCTCGCGATATGATCGTATCGCACATTTTTTACGCTACGCAAATGCACGAAGGGCACGGGATGCATCGCTACTATACCGAGCAGCTTCACAGTATGGAAGAGCGGATTAATGCTGCAATCGAGGGTGTGAGTGAAACCGGCTCAGAAATAAAACCTGTGTTGGATAGATATGATGCCTACTTGGGTTGGCTTGATAAAAAGCAGGTGCTCAGTCTACGTTTTGAAGATTTGATCCTGAACCGAGATGCTGCCTTCAGAGATTTATTAGACTATCTTGCTGATCGTGGTTTCACACCACAGACATCCCGCCCTGAGGCAATTGCAATCCTGAACCAAGCAATCGTTCCCAGAAAGTCCGGGACTTTTCGAAAAGGAAAAACCGGCGGCTGGCGCGAGCATTTCACTGAATCTAACAAGGGTAAGTTTAAAGAATGCACTGGCGATCTGCTGGTCCGCCTGAGATATGAAAAGGATAACGATTGGTAGAGAGTGACGTGACTCAATCTCCAGCATCATTTAAGCAATTGGATACGACACTGCGGCTGAGCAGACGAGCAATGCGACGCGGTATCCAGATGGTGCGTTATAAACGTCTCTCCCTGGCGGATGTGCCGATTCTTTTCGCTAACGCTTTCCCCAAGAGCGGCACCCACTTACTGACCCAAATGTTGGACGGGTTCACACGTGTTGGTCCAGCCGTAAACAGCGGGTTACCCGCCATTGTCACTTTTGAGGGAAACACGGGGCGCACACGCTCAGAGACAGAAATCCTGACTGACCTTAATCGGCTTTTGCCCGGTGACATCGCTTACGGGCATCTGCACGCACTGTCTCAGACCACAGAATTTATCTGCCGCGCTGATTTTGCCCCTTATTTTATTTTACGAGACCCGCGCGATGTAGTGGTCTCACATGTCCACTATGTGACTGAGATGGAAGAGAACCACATCCATCACGACTACTACTGCCAGGTTCTGACAAGCTTCGATGAACGCCTGTACACTTCGATTGCAGGAATTCCTGGCTCCCTCCCCAACATCTATCAACGCTTTACACCATACTTAGGATGGCTCGACCATCCGGAGGTGCTGGTGCTGCGTTTCGAGGATTTCAAAGCAGATCTTTGGGGCAGCCTGGAAGCGATATTGGATCATGCCCTGGGACATGGGTTTCCTTTAGAGTGCAACAGGGAAAGTGCAGTCCGAATCCTGGAAGAAAGCATTGACCCACAAAACTCACCGACTTTTCGCAGCGGTAGGGTCGGTGGCTGGCAGCGGGCATTCAACGACGAGCACATTCGCATTTTTAAAGAGCTTACCGGTGACCTGTTGATCCATCTGGGTTACGAGCAGGATAACACCTGGTAAAAAGGCTCAGCGAGCTATATGAGTCCAACTGCAAACCCCAAAGACATAAACACCCACAGACAAAGCGACCATCAATTTGTGTGCTCCATTGTCATCCGGGCCTACAATGAGGAACAGCACATCGCCCGATTGTTGGATGGTATCGCACAGCAGAACATCAAAGACCTGGAAGTGATTCTGGTTGATTCAGGCTCTACAGACCACACAGTATCGATCGCTTCAACATACAATCAGTATTTTCCTCTGAATATTGTACGCATCCATCCAGATGAATTTACATTCGGTCGTTCTCTTAACCTGGGTATCTCACATTCCGATTCTGACTTGATTGTGATTGCCAGCGCACACGTCTACCCGGTTTATCCAGACTGGCTGGAACGGCTGCTGGCACCCTTCCAGAATTCGCAGGTGGCACTAACTTACGGAAAGCAGCGCGGAAATCAAGCAACTAAATACTCAGAACAACAGGTCTTCGAGCGCTGGTATCCTGATCAATCCCGCTCTCACCAAGCTTTTCCGTTCTGCAACAACGCCAATGCAGCTATCCGCCGGTCACTCTGGGAAGAAAATCCTTACGATGAAACAATCAGCGGGTTGGAAGATATCGCCTGGGCGAATTGGGTAATCGACCAGGGGCGCACGATTGCATACGTCACAGAAGCCGAGATTGTACACGTACACAATGAAACGCCGCACGCTGTCTACAACCGCTACCGGCGCGAGGCCATGGCTTTCAAACACATCTTTCCAAATGAAAACTTCAGCCTGTGGGACTTCGTGCGTCTGACCAGCACAAATATCGCCAGTGATCTAAGGCAGGCTGCTAAGCGAAGGGTACTTTTGAAGAATATATCCAGCATTTTCTGGTTCCGCTGGATGCAGTTCTGGGGCACCTACCAGGGCTACCAACAATCTGGTCCCCTCACCTGGCAGCTCCGCCAAACCTTCTACTACCCCCACGGAATCAAAAAAATATCTCAATCCATCGAAAGAACAATCGAACCAATTAGGTATAATGATTAATACTCAATTGGTATTTTCGGAGTTTTATATCGACATATTGACTGAAGGGAAAGTTCTCTATGAAGCCACTTACGGATGAGTGGATATGCAAGAGTCATAAAAAATGATAGCAGCCCTAATTCCAATGCGGCACCACTCACAACGTGTACCTGGTAAGAACTACCGCTCTTTAGCGGGTAAGCCGCTCTTCCACTACATCCTTACAGCACTTCTGGCTTGCCCGGAGATCAGTCATATCATTGTGGATACTGACAGCCAGGAAATCACTGCCGGGATAGAGCAGCATTTTCCCCAGGTGACAATCCTGCAACGCCCAGAACATCTGCGCGGAGATGCTGTACCGATGAACGATATCCTGATCCATGATATAGGTCAGGTGGCAGCGGATTTTTATATTCAAACCCACAGCACAAACCCCTTACTGCGACCTGAGACCATTTCGCACGCCATACATACCCTGTTGGAGCAATATCCCATCTACGACTCTCTCTTCTCGGTTACTCGCCTGCAAACCCGGCTGTGGGATCAAGCCGGGCACGCGATCAATCACAATCCAGATATCCTATTACAAACCCAGGATCTACAACCGGTCTACGAAGAGAACTCGTGTATGTATATCTTCTCCCGTGATACGCTATTCGCGCGGCACAACAGGCTGGGAGAACGACCACTCATGTTCGAGATCGATGCAGAAGAGGCGTGGGACATTGATAATGAATTGGATTTCCAAATCTGCGAAGTGTTAGTGAAGAAGCAATTAGGAGCTAATCGAAAATAAAAGTTAAGCATACAATGTCTTATTTCACTGTCCTCATTTCCGCTCCATACATCATCCCGGTTATAGAACGATTCAGACCCATTTTCGATAAACACAATATCGATCTGATCCTCGCAAACGTACAGGAACGATTGACCGAAGATGATCTAATGGTTTACGCAGGCACGTACGATGGCACCGCCTGCGGTGATGACACATATACTGCTCGGGTGCTGGAAGCCAACGCCCACCGTCTGAAAGTGATCTCCAAATGGGGCACTGGGATCGATTCGATTGATCAAGAGGCTGCCACACGCCTGGGCATCCAGGTGCGCAACACTCCCAACGCCTTTACACTTCCCGTCGCTGACACCGTCCTGGGCTACATGCTGGCATTCGCACGTCGTCAGCCCTGGATGGACCGGTCCATGAAAGCCGGGCAATGGCAGAAAATCCCGGGTCGCAGTCTGAGTGAGTGTACGCTGGGTGTAGTTGGTATTGGGAATATAGGCAAAGCCGTAATTGAACGTGCACGCGCCTTCGGAATGAAATTGCTGGGCAACGACATTATCGAAATCAACCCTTTATTTGTAGCAGAAAACCAAGTTAAAATGACCACTCTCGAGAATTTGCTGGCGCAGGCAGATTTTGTCAGCCTGAACTGCGATCTCAACCCGACCAGCTACCACCTGATTGACAGCCGCACATTGTCCATGATGAAACCAACTGCAGTGCTGATCAACGCTGCACGTGGCTCCGTGGTAGACGAACCTGCATTGATCGAAGCTCTCTCGGGTGGTGCTATCGCAGGTGCAGCGCTGGACGTATACGAGCAGGAACCGCTTCCTGAGAACAGCCCGTTGCTTGCGATGGACAACGTAATGTTGGCTGCCCACAACTCAAATTCCAGCCCGACTGCCTGGGAAAATGTCCACAATAACACCATCAACAACCTGTTGGATGGTTTAGGCATAAAATATAGTTTATGATCCAGAAGGACCCGTATGACCCCTTCCCCCTCCCCCCTCTCCCCTGAAACCGTACTCATAACCGGCGCTTCAGGCGGCATCGGTCGCGCCACAATAAATCTGTTCGCCGAGAAAGGATGGCGCGTCGTCGGTGTCGATCGCTCTCCTTTCGGTGAAGATTTCCCTCCCGATGGTCTATTTATTCAGGCCGACATTTCAATCGCAGAGAACCTGGAATCGATCTTTTCGCAAGCGCGCACTTTTACAAATCGCCTGGATGCGCTGGTCAACAATGCCGCCATGCAGATCGCCAAACCGCTTCTAGAGACCAGTGCGGAGGAATGGGACGCTGTGATGGCTTCCAACCTGCGGTCGGTATTCCTGGGCATCAAACTGGCTTATCCATTGCTGAAAGCGGCGGGTGGTGGTGCGATCGTTAACGTCTCTTCAGTGCACGCCATCGCTACCTCAGCCAACATCTCCGCTTACGCGGCCAGTAAAGGTGGTCTGCTGGCGTTCACCAGAGCGATTGCCATCGAATTCGCACCCGATAATATCCGCGCCAATGCCATCCTGCCCGGTGCTGTCGACACACCCATGCTGCGAGCCGGTCTCAGAAGAGGGCACGTGCTGGGCGATGATATACAGGAGCGGCTTGATAACCTGGCACGTAAAACCGTCAGCGGTAAGGTGGGCAAACCCGAGGAAATCGCCCACGCGATCTATTTCCTGGCGGATGAGGTCCAATCCTCGTTCATGACCGGTCAGGCGCTGATTGTTGATGGTGGCGCCACCGCCAGACTAAGCACCGAATAGCTCCAGAGATGACCACCAGACAGAAAATCAAACAAATCACACCTGAACCCGTTCGTCGTACTGCCGGCAGCCTGCGCTACGCAATCCAGCGCGCTGCGTTATGGCCCCAGGCAACGTTCCATCCTCTTCGCAGAGCCAGTATCGAGAGGCTCGTTCAGTTCAAAGACACCCACCGCGATCAGCGCTGCTTCATCATTGGTAACGGACCCAGCCTCAAACAAACCGACCTTACGCGGCTGCGGGGTGAGTACACTTTTGGAATGAACCGCATTTACTTGATGTTCCCTGAGCTGGGTTTCCCCACGACTTACTACCTGAGCGTGAACAGCCTGGTGATCGAGCAGTGCGCCGAAGACATCCGTGCACTGCCGGTACCCAAGTTCCTCTCCTGGCGCTCCCGGCACCTCATCCAACCCACCCAAGACACAATTTTCTTGCATACAACCTATACCGGACCCAGATTTGCCCAGGACGCAGGTGCTCGCCTTTGGGAAGGAGCCACGGTTACCTATGTCGCACTGCAGCTCGCTTTCTACATGGGCTTCAATCAGGCGATTCTGATCGGTGTGGATCACAGCTTCTCCACCAAGGGGAAACCTAACACAACTGTAACCTCCACGGGAGACGATCCCGACCATTTTAGCGCCAGATATTTCGATAAGGGTTTCCGCTGGCAGATTCCTGACCTGGAGACCTCAGAACGCTCATACCGCATGGCACATGAGGCTTACGCCATAGCAGGGCGAGAGGTGCTCGATGCGACGATCGGAGGGAAATTGGACGTCTTCCCAAAGGTAAAATACGATTCACTGTTCTGATTCCAATACTAATCTCTTATCAGACTTTTATTTGTTATCTGAATCCCAGCGTTAAAATCACCCCTATGTCATCAGACGTACACGATATAAATATAATCCAAGCAGAAGAAGTGCCTGATTCTACAAGTAAAACCCAATCCAGACCCTCCAAATTAACAAAGCTGATATTGTGGGCTGCCACCCTCGGTATCTTCGCGCTTGGGTTGGGCGTCCGGCTGTATGACCTCACCGACGAGCCGTTGGATTTCCACTCCACACGCCAGCTGCGCAGTGCGATCATCGCCCGCGGCATGTACTATGATATGCTGCCCGACGCCGATCCAGAATTAAAAAAACTGGCAATTTCCCACTGGTTCTCGACCGGTCAATATGAGCCCTCCTTCCTTGAGAATATTGTGGCTCGTACTTACATCCTGATCGGCAGTGAGCAGGTCTGGATCGCGCGAATATATAACTCTCTATTCTGGATCATTGGAGGAATCGCTCTCTTCGCACTTGCACGACATATGATGGGAAATATACCTAACGATAACAAGAAGGTATCTTTATCCCTTTCCTGGATAACGGCTCTGGTTGTGCTGTCATATTACATGCTCAATCCCTTCGGTGTGCAGGCCAGCCGTTCTTTCCAACCTGACCCCGGGATGGTGATGTGGATTTTGCTTTCACTGTATACGCTGTATCGCTGGTCGGATAAAGGAGATTGGAAATGGGCGATCCTGACCGGAATACTGGCAGGAGTCGCAGTACTTACCAAAGCGGTCGCTGCTTATATTATCGGTGGAGCTGCTGCTGCGCTTGTCATCTACACACTGGGTATCCGACAACCTGTTAAGAGCGAAGAGATTTCGCAAAAAAACAGCTTTCTGTCTGCAGTAAAACGTATTGTGCTGAACCCCCAGGTGTGGGTGATGGCGATCTTGATGATCGTCCCTGTCATGATCTATTACCTATCCAGAGGAGAACGCAGCGCTGAGTTCTTCAATTCCTGGACCGTATCGCTCTCCCATCTGCTCCTCAAACCGGATACTTATGCACGCTGGCTGCGGTTGGTTGAGAGCCTGATGGGGCTTGCTGTTCTGCTCTTAGCATTGATTGGTGTTTTGATAGCCAGATCCAAAAACCGCGCCCTTCTGCTCGGCTTGTGGATCGGTTATCTGATCTATGGTTTATTCCTTCCTTACCAGATGTACACTCATAATTATTACCACCTGCAGCTTATCCCCATCATAGCCCTGTCGCTGGTATCGATTGTTGAGCTTGTAGTGGAAAGATTGTCCCATCAACATAAGATATGGCAGGCTCTGGCGGTGGGCGTGAGCATTATCGTGATCGGTTATACGTCATGGCTTGCCATATTCCCCCAATACGTAGAGGACAACCGCCACGAGAGGGCATACTGGGCAGAGATCGGAGAACTGCTCCCTTCGGACGGGAAAATTCTGGCGCTGACGCAGGATTACGGCTACCGCCTGATGTACTACGGCTGGCGGAAAGTTAACATATGGCCCCCACGCGGCGAAATTAAGCTGGCGAAACTGCGCGGCAGCGAAAAAGAGTTTGATGAATACTTCAGCAAACGTATCGAAGGGAAAAACTACTTCCTGATCACTTCGTTCAACCAATTCAATGACCAACCCGTACTAAAAGAGACCCTAAACGATCGCTATCCAATTTATGCAGAAGCACCAGGCTACCTGATTTTCGATCTGACCCAACCCTACGATTCGCTCAGTCCATAGCAATAACGCAGCATCAACACTCCCATAACCCCTACACCATCTCCCTTTTTCCTTTAAATTGCCTACCATTTCAATTATCACTCCTTCCTTCAACCAGGCTCCATTTCTGGAACACACCATCCGTTCCGTGCTTGCCCAGGACTGCACCGACCTGGAATACATCATCGTTGATGGTGGTTCGGATGACGGCAGCATTGATATCATCAAACGCTACCAGGAGGGAATCGCCTGGTGGGTTTCGGAGCCGGATGAAGGTCAGGCGGATGCGATCAACAAGGGTTTTCGTCGTGCCAGCGGAGAGTTTGTCGCCTGGCTCAACTCAGATGATCTCTACCTGCCTGGAGCAGTGAACAAGGCTGTTGCAGAACTGCTGGCAAACCCCGAGCTGGGCATGGTCTACGGAGAAGCGATCACTATAGATGGTGAAGGAAGACCGTTGAACAGGCTGTCTTTCGGAGATTGGGGGCTGCTGGAATTGATGAGCTTCTACATCATTTGCCAACCGGCAGTATTTATGCGCCGCAGAACGCTGGAGGACGCTGGGGGTCTCGACCCGACCTATCATTACATGCTGGATCACCAGCTATGGATACGAATTGCAAATATCGCGCCCATTAAACATATCGCCCATACTTTAGCAGCCGCCCGACACCATCCTCTGGCAAAAAACGTTTCGCAGCCAGCAGGATTTGCGCAGGAAACGCAATCCCTGCTATTATGGATGGAAAAACAAAAGGAACTCGCCCCAATCCTGGCAGATAATCGAAGACAAATCCTGGCAGGCGCTCACCGCCTTGCTGGTCGCTACCTGCTCGATGGAGGTCAGCCTGCTGAAGCATTAAGTTATTACAGCCAGGCACTGCTAGAAAACCCTGTCTTCGCTTTGAAGCACTGGCACCGTATGATCTATGCGTTTCTGAGTCTGCTGGGTGCTGGCAGTCTGGCAAACGACTACTATCGATGGAAAGACACGCGAAAACACAGGCAATCGATCCTGCAGGATGCACCCGCACTACGCAACTGGCCCGGGCTGCAGTTAGAATGACCGCCTTTAATCATAAAACTGATTTAGTGATCCACCTACCACCACCAATTCCCCAC
>JAUXFR010000109.1 GCA_030622805.1 Anaerolineae bacterium
AGCTGATCTAACCAATTCTGATTCGGTTCAACTAAGACGATGAAATCCGGAGAATCCTTCTTGATTAATGCCTCGATCAAACCATACGAGCTATTGGACTGCAGCACATTTGCCAACAGCAGCCGGTAAACTTTTTTATTTGGATCGTTTCGGGATGAGGGCAGATATAAGGGAGCAATAACAGCGATATTTATCAACATAAAAGAAAATGCCATTCCAGCAGCTAGGATTTGATCTCCCACAAGAAGGATTAATCCTCCAGCCGCCTGCATGATCGCATACTGCACTCGAAAATGGCTGAATATATCAAGAATCCAATATGTCCGCCCCACAAATCCAAAAATCGTCAGAAAACCGGTTGCGACGATTATAAGTATTAATAAGTACCAGATCATATTTCTAGAAGACGCCTGATGGATCTTTAAATTTGTGTATCTCTTAACGACCCTCAAAGGGGTATAAGAATATCAGGTTTTTACCTGGGGCAATTTCAGATTCCCCAAATGTTGTGCGCCTCACGAAGGACAGAAGCCCATGATTTACCCTCCGGGCGCGGAGAAGGTCCTAAATAATCCTGCCATTCTACATCCAGCAGCGCCGCAACCGCAGCTTGCAGACAGGCCGCGCCCGCGTCCAGATCGTACCCCCCTTCCAGGAACAGCGCAATCCGTCCTTCACAATTTCGTTCAGCAAATTTGACTAAACTTCTTATAAGACCGCCAACCCCTTGCGCGGAAAGCATCAAATGACCTAAAGGATCTCGCCAATGCGGGTCAAAACCGATGCTTATCAGCAGCATCTGAGGTGAAAACCGATCCAGTATAGGGAGGATCAATTCATCCATGAAAGCCCGAAAACCCAGGTCCCCTGTTCCAGGTGGCAGGGGGAAATTCGCTGTTAATCCCTCCCCTCGACCAGTTCCGGTTTCTCCTGATGCTCCCGTTCCTGGATAAAATGGCGACTGGTGAGTCGATATATAGAGTACATCCCCCCGATTCCAAAATATATCCTGGGTCCCGTTTCCGTGGTGCAGGTCAATATCCACAATCGCAAGACGTCGGGCATGGGTTCCATTATCTCCTCCCCCTGTGATCAAGTATTCAGCCGCTATGGCGATGTTGTTTAATAAGCAAAATCCCATTCCACGATTAGATGTTGCATGGTGACCAGGAGGACGCGTTAGTGCCAATCCCTTTTTGCACTTCCCTTCCCATACTGACACAGCCACAGCCACAGCTCCTCCAGCAGCATTATGAGCTAACCTCCAGGAAGCCGGAGTGGTGTAAGTATCTGCATCCAGGTGCGCTCCCTGTCGACAGGCAGATTCAAGCGTTGACAAGTATTCAGGGGTGTGTATCGAACTTAAAAATTCAGTGGAGAGGGAGAGCGGTTCGAGATGAGGATATTCGTCCCACCAACCTGCCTTCTGAAGCGACTCCCGAATTACTTCGATCCGTTCCGGTCTTTCAGGATGCCCAGGTTCAAAATGGGCTTCATGTCCCTCGGGATAAAAAAAAACTAGATCATGCATATTGATTCTCCAATTAAAGGTAATAAAATGGGGATAATTTCACTTCAATTTGATTTCAATTTTTTTCTTCGCTCTGGGTACAGTTCATAATTTGACATATATCTTATCTTGTTATTAGGATTCTGCCTGACTGATGGAAAAATGTCAACTCTCCAGATCAAGCTGGTACAATAAAAATCGGATATTTGTTTTTTTGTAATGTCGTTCATATCATACAGCATCTTGATTTATTCATTATAGAGCAGATTCAAACTCGAAATACATTATCTTGAGGAAACGAAATGACTATTTTACTTTACCAGACAGACAGCTATTTAAGATCATTCGACGCATCTGTTACTGCAGTAGATGAAGAAAACCGGGCTATTACACTTGATCAGACCGCTTTCTATCCCGGAGGTGGTGGGCAACCAGCTGACAGCGGCACTTTATCAGTTGAAAATATTGTCTATCCGGTTAAGCGTGCGAAAAATGTGTCTGGAGACATCTTTCATTTTATTGCCAGTGAAGACAATTTACCAACCGTTGGTGCTGCCGCACATGGACAGATCGATTGGGAGTATCGTTACCAATTGATGCGCACACACACAGCAATGCACATCCTATGCGGTGTCATCTTCCGGGATTATGGAGCCTCTGTAACCGGAGGCGATATGCAGCCCCTCAAAGGACGCATGGATTTTGAGTTCGAAACGATGCGTAAAGAGTTGGTGGAAGAAATCGAACAAGCCGTCGATCAAGAGGTAGCAAACGCCCGTCCTGTGCGAGTGGAAATCCTGCCACGTGCAGAAGCTTTCCAGATTCCGGACCTGATCCGTACAAAAATCAACTTGCTACCTGAAGGAATTGATGAAGTCCGTGTAGTGGAAATTGAAGGTCTCGACCTGCAGGCTGACGGAGGGACGCACGTTAATAATACATCAGAAGTGGGTCAAATTCGAATTGTAAATTACAAAAGCAAAGGTCGAATAAACAAACGGATTTATGTCGAAATTAGCGACAGCGAATAGGGATGGGGTTATGCTATGGATCTAACCGTGGATGTCCTTATTTGCGGTGCGGGTATCGCCGGTGTGAGTACCGCATACCATCTGGCGCAAAAGCATGGTGTTCGGGATATCCTGCTGGTCGACCAAAACCCACCCCTCAGTTTGACCAGCGATCACTCGACTGAATGCTATCGTAACTGGTGGCCAGGACCAGTTGGGTCGATGGTCGCGTTGATGAACCGCAGCCTCGATATCATCGAAGGATTTGCTAGTAAAAGCAACAACGTATTTAACTTAAACCGTCGAGGATATTTGTATTCAACCGCTGACCCATCGAAAGTTGACAATTTAATTAACGAATCTCACGCTATATCTCAACTCGGGGCGGGACCTCTTCGAATTCACACGGGAAGATCTATTGATCATTTTTATCAACCCGCTCAACCTCACGGATACAGGGACCAGCCAACAGGCGCCGATCTGATCACTGAAACCGATCTGATCCATAAACATTTCCCTTATCTAACAGAAGACGTTGCTGCTGTGCTTCATGTCCGCCGCGCAGGCTGGTTGAGCGCCCAGCAGTTGGGAATGTACTTGCTCGAAAGTGCAAAATTGAACGGCGTAAAATTCCTCCAGAACTGTATTACGGACGTCGATATCGAACATGGACGCATAGCATCCGTCCGGCTGGAGGACGGGACCCGGATTAGGACAAAAGTTTTTATCATTGCCGCCGGACCGAACATCGGAGAAGTAGCTCAAATGGTTGGCATAGACCTACCGGTTTACTCCGAATTGCATTTAAAGGTTGCCTTCAAAGACCATCTCAACGTCTTAGATCGAGATGCTCCGATGTTGATCTGGAATGACTCACAATACCTCCCCTGGAAAAGTGATGAGCGCGAATTGCTGATCGAGGACGTTGATTTCCAATGGATGCTGGGTGAAATGCCTCCCGGTGTACACACCCGCCCTGAAGGAGGTTCTGATAGTCAAATCATCCTAATGCTCTGGGAATACTGTTCTGAATCAGTGGAACCAGCATTTCCAATCCCGATTGATTCACAATATCCTGAAATCGCCCTGCGAGGCTTGGTAAAAATGCTTCCTGGACTGCAGTCCTATATCGGAAAAGCTCCTAAACCGGTGATCGACGGCGGCTACTACACAAAAACACGCGAGAACCGCCCCCTGATAGGAAAGTTGCCTGTTGAAGGAGTTTATATGCTCGGAGCATTATCAGGTTTCGGAATCATGGCATCTCCTGCAGCGGGGGAACTGTTAGCCGCTCATGTAACTGGAAGCCCGCTTCCCCCTTATGCCCCCAGCTTTTCCATTGACAGATATGATGATCCCCAATACCAGCGCCTTTTAGACAGTTGGGATGCAGGAGGACAATTGTAAAAGTGGGAATCCTGATCACACGCTTAACATAAAATATCTTGAAAAGCGTACAAAGCCAGCACATAAGACCACCAGCCAAACCCGCTGATCCCTCCCTTGCATACGGGAGCAACTAGTGAGCCACGGCGAAAATCCTCCCGGGCGTATACATTAGATAGGTGTACTTCGATCACCGCAATCCCAATTGCAGCCACAGCGTCACGTAAAGCAACCGAAGTATGCGTGTAACCTCCGGGATTAAAAACCACTCCTTTTGCCCACTTACGCGCTTCATGTAATGCGTTTATTAATTCGCCCTCAACGTTCGATTGAAAGGTTTTTACCTCAAACCCCATCTCATTGCCTTGGTTGATTATTCGATCATTGATCTCAGTTAAACTCAAACCGCCATAGATACCAGGCTCTCTTTCCCCTAACAAGTTCAGATTTGGACCATGCAAAACTAAGATTGGAATCACTAATCATCTCCTTCTAACAACATTCCTATATCTTCAATCTCAATTCCCCACTTGACCTCACCAATTCGCACAGGCACTATCATTTGAATTTTACCGCTGGTGCGCTTTTTGTCTAACATCATTACGTCCCGGAGTCGAGTACGATCAATTTCTTCAGGGATTTCAGTTGGTAATCCCAATCCCTGCAGGGTCTCGCGAATAATGGCTTCCACACCACGCTCGGCAATCCCTAACCGCACCGCCAGCCTGGCAGAAGCTACCATCCCAATTGATACCGCCTCACCGTGCCTGATCTGATAATTCGACACCGCTTCTATGGCATGTCCGAGTGTATGCCCTAAATTCAAAACGGCTCGCTCACCTTTCTCATAGGGATCATTTTGGATTACTTGTACCTTCACCGCTATTGCTCTTCGAATGATCTCATCCCAGTTATCCGATAGAGCTTCATATCCCAGGTTACAAACCTCAAACAAACCAGGATCGCCGATAATTCCATGTTTTACCACTTCTGCCATTCCGTTACGCATTTCTTCTTCTGGCAAAGTACCCAAGGTTGTAGGGTCGTTAAAAACAAGACTTGGCGGGTGGAACACGCCGATCAGATTCTTACCTTGTGGCAGGTCAGCGCCGGTCTTGCCGCCCAGGCTGGCATCACACATAGCCAATAACGAAGTCGGCACAACCACCCACGGGATGCCGCGCTTATAGGTCGCAGCAGCAAATCCTGCTAAATCCCCCATAACTCCACCGCCGAGAGCGACAACTGTGCTTCTGCGTTCGAGACCGGCATCCAGGAATACATTCCACAACGTTTCAACCGTTCCGATTGTTTTATGATCTTCTCCCGCTGGACACACTGCTGTTTTGACAGCATAACCGGAGTTTTCTAATGTGTTTGTTGCTTGCTCTAAATAATATTCGGCTACATTGTTATCACTGACGATTACAACCGGTCCATGTAATCCTCGTAAAGTCAAAGCATCCCCCAGGTGATTGATGCCACCCACCTCGACACGCACATCATATCCCTCACCCATTCCAGTCACATGAAACATGCCCAACATTACCAGTGCTCTCCATACCAATGTCTCAAGCGGAAATTCCGTCGTATTTAATTTCAACTGGAAAGACGCGTAATGGTCAACACGATCTTCAAGTAAGGTTTTTAGCTTCATCGGTATATTTTTAGAGATCAGCGGACGTTCATTTTCATCG
>JAUXFR010000009.1 GCA_030622805.1 Anaerolineae bacterium
ATCTCGAAGATGTTGTACCAGCGATCGGTGTAGTAAGTTTCGATAAAACGATCCCCCTTTCCCAGAAACATCCCGTGAACCTGCATGTCCTCGCGATCGAAATAAGCTTCGAGGATTAACCGGTTCTGATCACGCCGGACAAGTATAGCCTGGTAGCGCCAGGTTTCAGTTCCACCCTCGTCCAGCTTGACAACAATTACGGGATCGCCGATGGTCAGCGACTTATCCCTCCGAGTTTCAATTGTGCCGTTCTTTTCTGAGAGGTCGTCGTGTTCATGCATAAGAATTCATTATAAAAACAACTGTATGGCTCTGGAAGGGGTAAAAGTTATACAAATGATCTCCCCTTTATGGGGCAGTTCTTCGGAGGAAGGAAAATCAAATCGCAAGGGTACGTGATTTACCTGGATGGCGACCTGGCAGGTGCTGCCGCGGAAGGTTGTTTCTAAAACCCTTCCCTTCACCTGACAGTTAGAATTTTGATTAATCTGGACGGCATCGGGGCGCAGCAGCACCATGATATCTTTGCCATCTAATTTTGATATATCCTGTTTTGCTAACGCAGAATGTTCGATCATGTCTAAGGTGAGAGGGATTTCTCCAATACTCGTGCTAATAAATGGTTCTCCATGTAAATTGCAAATTTTCCCCGCCAGTAAATTGTTTAGTCCTAGGAAGCGAGCTGCGAAGACTGAGGCGGGGCGGTGATAAATATCCTGCGGAGAACCGATTTGCTCGACATGTCCAGCATTCATTAGCACCACCCGGTCAGCCAATGCAAAAGCCTCCTCTTGATCATGTGTAACGTAAATGGCGGTCTGCTGGCTGTGGTTCAGTATGTCCCGCAGGTCAAAGACCAGGCGTTCCCGTAAGCTGCGGTCTAATGAACCGAGCGGCTCGTCCAGCATCAATAAGCGCGGGTGGGGCGAGAGCGAGCGAGCCAGGGCGACACGTTGGGCTTCACCGCCGGATAACGTGTTTACGTCTCGCGCTTCAAATCCGGGTAAACCAACCAACTCAAGAACCTCTTTTACCCGCACCCGGATGTCCTCCAGGGGGAGATTCGTCATTCGCAATCCGAAAGCGACATTTTCGAAGACATCTTTATGGGGGAACAGCGCGAAGTCCTGGAACATCAAACCAAAACCTCTCTGGTGTGTGGGAACACCCGCCAGTGACTTCCCGTCCCATTCAATATCGCCCTGGTCCGGCAGTTCAAGTCCGGCGATGATATTAAGCAGGGTAGATTTACCGCAGCCGCTGGGACCCAAGACTGCAACAATTTCAGAGGTTTGGACGTTGAAGGAAATGCCAGCGAGAGCGCGTATTTTTGCGAAATATTTGTGTATGTTGATTATCGACAGACCAGGCACAGCTAAAATTCTCCCACGTCCGCAATGCGGAAGCGTTCGATTGCCAGCATACCAAATCCGGTTACCAGCATTAGAATTGTGCTCAGAGCAAGCGCCTGACCATAGTTCATCATTCCCGGTCTGGTGATCAGACGGTAGATGGCAATTGGAATGGTCGGATATTCGGGTCGCGCAATCAGGGCTGTCGCACCGAATTCACCCATGGAAATAGTAAAAGCAAAAGCAGCCGCAACCAGCAGTGCCCGTCCGACCAATGGTAGATCTATGTGTCTGAACACCTTGCTCGGGCTGGCGCCCATCACAGACGCGGCTTGACGTACACGAGGTGAAATGCTGTGCAGCGATGGAGTGAGGCTGCGTATCACAAAAGGGAATGCTACCAGCGTGTGCGCAAGAGGAATCAGCAGGGGCGACGCGCGCAGGTCAAGCGGTGGTCTGTCAAGAGCTACGATGAAGCCTAAGCCCAGGGTGACGGCTGAAGTTCCCAATGGCAGCATTAATAAAGGGTCGAGTGAACGATTTAGAATCGACTCCCGATTGCGAGCCAGTGCCCAGGCTGCCGGTGTTCCCAGCAGAAGCGCCAGGGCTACCGTTACACTGGCGTAGAGCAGTGAAATAGCGATAGTGGTAGTCGGCGGTGCGTAGAATAAAGATTCGCGGCGATTGATGTTCAATTCACGGTAATAGTCCAGCGTGAATCCCCCCCATTCTGGCCTTCCGTATCCCTGGCGGGCTGTTGTGGTTGATGTCCTTTCGAAACGTGAGACTGAACGGAATGCCAGAGCGAATAACGGTGTGAGTATCAGCATTAACAGCAGAAGTATATACGCACCTGCCAGGATGCGCTGACGCCAGGCTGTCAATCTGCGCTGGGTAAATTCCACGGGTCGCAAGTTGAGCGGTCGCGACAGGCGGTTGGCTAAACGGGTATAGACGATAGTCAGTGCCAGTGTGCATGCCAGCTGGATCAGCGCAAGCGTGGCAGCCAGCGGTAAATTGAACAGGCTGACGGTCTGGTAGTAGATTTCGGTTTCCAGCGTGGAGAATTGAGGACCGCCAAGCACCAGGATCACACCGAAGGAAGTGAAGGTAAATATAAAGGTAAGCACTGCGGCTGAAGCGATGGCAGGCGATAGGAGGGGCAGCGTCACATGCCAGAGCGTACGCCAGCGGTTTGCACCCAGCACCTGTGCAGCCTGACCCAGTTTTGGGTCCAGGTGAGACCAGAAATCTCCCACCAGGCGTAATACAATGGTTGTGTTGTAGAAGACGTGTGCGAGCAGGATCGCATATAGAGTATGTGTGAACATGATCGGAGGCTGCTCCAACCCGAAGACAGACATCAGCGATGCGTTCACGAGCCCCTGAGGACCGAGCAGCGCGTTGAAAGCCGCTGCGACAACCAGCGTTGGCAGCACAAAAGCTATGCCAGACATGGCTCTGAGTGTGGATTTTCCCGGGAATTGGTACCTGGCAAACAGATAAGCCCCGGGTAGCCCTATTGCCAGGGTCAGAAAGGTTGAAAGGCTCGCCTGCCAGAATGTGAACCAGAGGACATCCCTGAAAGCTGGTGAGGCGAGCGCCTGCTGGATTGGCGCGATCAGACCACTTTCACTTCGAGCGAAGCTGACTTGCAGGATGCTGCCCAGTGGGAAGAAATAGAATAACGCCAGGAAAGCAAGTGGCGCCAGCCATAAGAGCAGCAATTTGATGGATGGGGCGCGCAACCGGTTGGAAGTCGCGGTCCGATTTATGGTTTTCAGCGTAACACCGTTTCTATCCATTCCCTGATCCATTCTTCACGTTTAGCTGCGATGTCCTGCGGGCTGACGAAAGCAGTATCCTTCGGCACTAATAGATAGTTTTCGAAGGTTTCGTCCAAATCTGCGTTCTGGTTGACCGGAAAGACGAACATTTGTAATGGGATGTCTTCCTGAAAAGTGGTCGATAGCATAAAGTCGATCCATTTCTGAGCCAGGTCCAGGTTCTTTGTACCGTCCAGTATTCCGACATATTCTATCTGGCGGAAGCAACTCTCATCGGCGGTAATCGCTGCTGTTGGTGGTTCATCCAGTGGTGGATCGGCGTAGATGACCTCGAAAGGCGGGCTGGAAGCATAGGAGACCACAACTGGTCTGGTGCCGCCTGAGCGAGTGAATTCGGTGTAGTAGGCGGTCTCCCAATCGTTAACCACCAGCGTATCGTTGTCCATCAACCTCGTCCAGTAATCCAGATAGCCATCTTCTCCAAAGTGACCGATGGTTGCCAATAAAAACGCTAAACCGGGTGATGATGTGGCAGGATTTTCAACAACCAGCAATCCCCTGTATTCGGGCTTCAGCAGGTCTTCCAGGTTGCCTGGCGGCGCGATATTTTGCCTCTCGAAGAAAACTTTATCATAGTTCAGGCATACATCGCCATAGTCGACCGGCAGTGCTCGATTTTGAGGATCGAGCTTGAAAAAATCCGGGATTTCTGCCAGCATTGGGGAATCATACGCGATAAAGATTTCCTCATCCAGCGCCCGACTGAGGAAGGTATTATCAACGCCATAAAAAACGTCTGCAATTGGATTGCCTTTGGATAGGATGGCTTTATTGAGGGCGCTGCCTGTGTCACCGCTGGCGATGAACTCCAGCGTGATGTTGTGCTGCGTTTCAAATGCCATTTTCACGCCCGTAGAAATGGCGAAAGAATCATGCGTCATTATTTTCAGGGTGCCTGGTGTTGAAGTGCAGGCGGCAGTAAGCAAGCCTAACATAGCGAATAACAAGATGATTTTCCTGTTCATTTGTAAACTCTCCATAAATAGTTAAATCAGGTTTTTCTGTTGATTTACACCAATGAGTAAGGTCAGCTAGGCAGATTCAGAGTTTCTGATATGTACACAGATCAGAAGTCCCTCTGTAAGATGTATATCTGCTCCCTTACCCAACATTATGTTACTGATACCGCGAGTACTACCGATATAAAGGCTGCCATCATGCAGCGGGTATTCCAATCCCTGCGTTGTGATACCATGGGCATCCCCAACGATTGGAATTAGAGAAATTGTGTCTCCAGGTGACCCGGTGATGTGCTGCTTTTCACCACCGTGAATCAATTGAATCTCCTGCCAGCCGTCGATTATGCGTATCTTTGTTTTTTTGAATTCGGGTGACGCAGGCAGCAGCAGATTAGCCAGTGTTTGATCCCAACGTGCTCCTAAAGCAGCGATTATGCTGATCTCGGTCGCACCCAGATCCCTGGCGTAAGTAAGCGCAAGCTCCAGATCTGTATAATCCTTCCGTGCAGGATGGTGGATAAGGTCGGTTCCCGCGGATAACAACCTTTGTTCGGTTGCTTCATCGATCGAATCCATGTCTCCGACAACAACGGAAGGTGTCAGTCCTAGTTCGATGCAGTATCGTGCACCCCCATCAGCAGCGATGAATAAATCCCCAGCAGGAACCCGGAAAGGTTCGCTCAGGCGACCGTTGGCAAAGATAACTATATGCAAAAAAACCCTCCATTTCAGGGAGGGTTTTTGATACTCCGGTTTGAGCTTATGATGATGCAATCCCTCCGCCGGTATTATCCGGATCAGGTTCGCGGGTCGAGGCCAAATGGCGCTCCTCTCAGCCCAGATCAACTGGGCTCCCCGTGCAAATGATCTATTTGAGAATCTTTGTCTCAAAAACGAGTATAATGAACACGGAGATGGTTGTCAAGTGATTGCACCTCCACAGGTTGCTTTGGAATTGTCAGTGGTGATCAATGTAGGTTTCAGTTCATCCGGTATTCATTCCCTAAAACCTGCAGGAGGTTTTTTGCGATCATGTTTTCTTGACATCAATTTTGCTTGGGGATATAATGCGGTTCCTCACGTTCCTCGATAGCTCAATTGGCAGAGCGAGCGGCTGTTAACCGCTAGGTTGAAGGTTCGAGTCCTTCTCGAGGAGCCTACACGAGCACCCGATTCCGGGTGCTCGAATGGTTTAAGGATTGGATCGAACTGACATGTAGTTAATAAAGATGATTGGAAATTCAAATGTAAGAAGTATAATAAGTAACCTGTAGCAAAAAAAAGATAGGATGTTCAAAATAATTTGTTAGTTAGAATGTAAGGAGACTGAATATGAGTGAGCAAGAATCTGAGATCAAGACACCCCAATTCGAACCGTCACAAAAAAGCAGTGATTTGGTTGCTGTCGCTGCTATCGTTGCTGTTGTGATCGTCACACTGGCGTGTACGTTCTCATGTACACTGCTGGGTTATTTCTTCTTCTCAAATCCACCCTGGTAAATCGAAAATGATCTATTCCGATCGCGTGGAGCGTTTCCGCAGGACACTGGATACCAGTGCGGATATGGCTTTTTTCCCTGTTTCCGCTGACCTGCAGTACCTGACTGGTGTTCCCAGGGACATACCGACCTACGGTGCGATCCTGTATCCTGGGGGATGGGTCGAAGGATTATGGATGGCACGGGACACAGAGCCGGTGTTGCTCATCACACGCATGACGGCGGAATTTCATGCACCAGATACATCGAATCTGGATGTTCGCGTCCTTAGTGATCAGGATGATCCGACTGCGCTGCTGAAAAGTGTCTTCGACTATTTTTCTGTAAATGATTTAGATCGGCTTGCGGTTGGAGACACAACAAATGCCGATACTATTATTCACCTACAGCAGATATATCCCAAAGCGCGTTTTATTTCTGCAACCGAAATGTTGAGACCTCAACGAATGATTAAGTCTCAACCAGAGATTGATATGATGCGCCGCGCTGGAGAGATCACTGAAGCTGCATTTGCTGATGTGGTTCCGAGGCTGAAGCATGGCATGAGTGAGTTGGATATCATCTCAGAAGTGGATTACGCGCTTCGCAGGCATGGCGCGCTGGGACCGTCCTTCACGACCTCTCTCTATACTGCCGGTCCAGCGCATGCGCTGGTATTCGGTCAGCACACGGGTTCCTGGCATCGCAAACTACGTCCTCCAGTGTCGATCCTGTTCGATTTTGGTGCCATTTATGAGGGTTACTGCTACGATTTTGGCCGAACTGTAGTCTTTGGTGAGCCGGATGAGCAGGTCTACCAGATCCATTCTCTTGTGATGCTGTCGCAGGCTGCGGGGATTACCGCTATGCGCGTGCCAGAGGTGACCGCTGCGGATGTAGATGCGGCTGCACGGCGCGTGATCGAAGAAGCTGGATTGGGCGAAACTTTCCGCCATCGCCTGGGACATGGCATCGGTCTGGATGTGCACGAACCGCCGTTCCTGACCGGGTCGGATTGTACGGTGCTGGAGAAAGGGATGCTGTTCACAGTTGAACCCAGCATCCTGTTTGAGAAAGGGCTTTCTGCGCGAGTGGAAGATGTAGTCCTTGTTGGTGATGATGGCGGGGTACCACTCACGGTCGGGTTTCAGGATTTGATCGTGATAGACTGAAATAATGGTAATAATTCATGCCAAAAGAATTTAAATTATATGACTTACGTGTTACGGTGGTCTCTATCGAGGGTCGCTCGGTATGCGGGTTGCAGGTGGGGGATTACTTCGAGGTAAAAGAGAGCAGCAAACTGTATATTCCAACGGGGAAGCATTTCTGCATCTACGCGCTGAGTGCGGTGCTGCCTCTGCTGCCTGCGAAGCAGCGGCAGTTAGAGGAGAATGATTGGCTGGAGCGGGACGTACTGGTTGCCTGTCCGGACCCGGATGAGCGCTGTATAATGCGCATAGACAGGATTCGAAAGAGAACTTTGAACAGCGACGAGCTTACGTAGGAAATGAGCAGACAGATCAGCATCGCGTTTCAAACTGACAAATCTGCTGCCGAATACATAGCCCTGGCGCAACTTGTCGACCGGTACGACTTTGATGTTGTCAGCGTGTACTGTGATGCGCCGTACCATCCCAGCTATGGACCGCTGCTCCTGATGGCGCCGCATATCCAACGTGCCCGTCTGGGTCCGGCGGCGGTATCACCGTTCCGCATCCACCCGATCGATATCGCTGCGAATACGGCTCTACTGGCGGACCTGGCAGCCGGTCGAGTGTACATCGGTCTGGCGCGCGGTGCCTGGCTTGCGGATCACGGTATTCGAGAGCCTGACAAACCAATAAGCGCGATACGGGAAGCTGTCGAGATTATTCGAATGCTGCTCTCCGGTCAGACTTCAGGATATCAGGGGCGAGTGTATCAAATAGCTCAGTATGTACACGCCCTCTATCCTTTACCACCTGACCCATTACCAGTAATGATCGGTAGTTGGGGACCAAAGCTTTCTGCACTCGCAGGGGAGATCGCTGATGAGGTCAAAGTGGGCGGTTCTGCTAATCCTGAGTTGGCGCCGATAATGCTGAGATATATCCAGGAAGGGGAACAGAATGCTGGGAGGCTTCCAGGGTCAGTTGGTCTGGTAATGGGATCGGTGACCGTCGTGGATGAAGATCGGGATCTCGCTCGGAAACTCGCAAAAGAAAAGGTGTCGATGTATCTGCCGGTGGTTGCAGCGCTGGATTCAACTTTGAAAGTTGAGCCAGATTTGATCAAGAGAGTCCGGAAGGCAGGTGAGGTAGGGGATTGGGTAACTGCAGGTCGACAAATTTCTGATGAACTGCTGGACCGTTTTGCGCTTGCTGGTGATGTGCATGATATCATCCAGCGTACACTGGCATTGTATGATGCAGGTGTGAGAAGAGTGGAATTTGGCACACCGCATGGTATTCGAGGGGAAAATGGAATCAACATTCTTGGAAAGCGCGTAATTCCTGCTTTGAAGGATTATGTATGGCGGGGTTGATCTGGGCGACTCATTTCTATTTTTGGGGGATATTTTCCAGCTATTCTCTCCATATTAAAACATTGCCTGACAAATTATGAGCGTTTAACAACAACAATTGCCATATCATCAGATAATGGCGTATTACCGACGTGTTTATTGACAGCAGTGATAATTCCTTCCAGAATTTCTTCTGCAGAATCGTTGGAGTGAGCGTATATTACTTTTCGCAAACCCTTTGTCCCGAACTGGTTTCCATCCTCATCAAACGCCTCTGTAACGCCATCCGTGTAGAAAATTATAAAGTCATTCGGATTCAACCGTGTTGCATCCTGATCATATTTGGCATATGGAAAAAGACCGAGAGGAAAGCCTGTTCGATTCAGTCTGGAAACGTGATCCTTTTTTTGAGAGAACAACAGGGGAGGGTTGTGACCGGCGTTCACATAAAAAATCTCTCCTGTTATCGGATTGATGCGCGCGATAAACAGCGTGACAAATAGACCCTGAGTCGATTCCATGCACACCAGTTGATTCGTTTTGGTAATACCGGTTTCTAAAGATTTGCTTCCGTCTAAATTTGCGTGCAGCGCAGTGCTTGTGAGAACCATAAATAATGCTGCCGGCATACCTTTGTCAGCAACGTCTGCGATCACCAGATCGACCATGCCATCGTTTGTATGGATGAATTTGTAAAAATCGCCTGCCACCTCGCGAGCCGGACGCCAAAACGAAGCAAACGACCAACCCTCAATATCTGGGACTTCTTTCGGTAATAAATCGATTTGCACCTGCTGAGCCATTTGAAGCTCGCGCTCAATACGGGCGTTTTCTACCGCAGTTTGAGAGAGTTTGCCGATCTCTATGAAAGGCGCAGTCTGGTGTGCGATTGAATTAAGAAGCTTGATTTCTCCAGCAGTAAACTGCTCTGTGCGATTCCCAGCCATTATCATAGCGCCAAATATCCGGTCCTTTGATTTGAGGGGAACGCCGATTACCCTCAAATTATTACCGAAGTCTGGATTGAAATTTATTCCATCAGCAAGATCACCGATTATTTCGGTCTTGCCTGTATCTAATATCTGATTGGTGAATAAATTTAATGATTGTTGATCTATATCCGAACGAAATATAGAGCCATGCACGGCTACAGGTCTAAACTCATTGCTCTCCTCATCGGGCAACACAATGATCCCATCTGTTATCTGTTTCAGCCGACATGCCTCTTCCAGAGCAATATTGGCGATCGTTTCAATTCGTAATGAAGAAGCCAGGTTCTCGGATAGTGAATAAAACATATTTAATTCACGATATCTGCCCAGAACTTCAGAACCTAAAGATCTTTTTTCGGTTTCATGCCTTACCAGGAAATTCAGCAAAGCAGCGATTGGGGGCAGCTTATCCTTGCCAAAAACCCATCCGATGGTGTGCTCCTCGTATGTAATTGGAAGCTTGTCGGTAAAATCTGGTGAATTTGTGCCAAAGAGCAGGTTCCCTTGTTCATCTTCAATAGAAAAGGTTTCATTCAGCGCACGGGAAAGCTCAATGAGTACCTGGTAATTACCGTTTTTGGGATCAATTAATTTTCTTAAAGCAACCACAGACATTTTAAATATCCAAGACTTTTTCTGCTATAGATAGAATTTCATCAGGATCAAATGGTTTGGTGATGAATAAGTTCGCACCCAGTTCTTCGCTTAACATTTTATCAGCCTCCTGACCCTTTGCAGTAAGCATCACGATGTAAACATCAAGCATCTTCAAATCAAGTCGTATGGTTTTACAAACATCATAACCACTCATTCGGGGGATCATGATATCTAAAAAAACCAGTTGTGGTTTCTCATCCTGGATAATCTTAAGGGCATCTTCACCATTATCAGTGCTGAATATTTGTACGTTTTTATCCTCGAGATCCTCGAGTGTTTGTTCGATAAGAAGTCGAATAAAGGCTTCATCGTCAACGATTAAGATTTTAGACATCAGTTCTCCCAAAAATCACACATACAAAATACATGCAATATGCAAGCTCACACAACTCATTTACCCGTTACAACTTGCTTTCATAAGCGTGTATTAACTCGTTCTCGGCAAAGCAAATGAAACCTTGCTCCCTTTACCCAGTTCACTCTCTGCCCAAATGCGACCGCCGTGATGTTCAATAATGTCCCTGCAAATCGCCAACCCAAGACCCGACCCCGTGGGTTTTTCGGTGAGGGTATCACCAAATTGCCTGAACTGGTCAAACACGAAAGGTAGATCGGATGGGGAAATACCGATCCCCTGGTCAATAATACTTACTAAAATCTCATCATCTGTCGTACAAGTTCGACAGATGACGATTCCTTTATCGGAAAATTTCAGTGCGTTAGAAAAGAGATTGAGCATTACCTGGTGAAGCTTATCCCGGTCACCCTCCACTTCAGGTAAATCGGTCTGGAAATCTATGACGAGAGACCTCCCTTTTTCAATATACAAAGGATCCATGGTTGTGGATGCAGAAGTAATCACCTCCTTCAAGTCAATAGGCTGCATATTCCAATCTATTTTTCCTGCTTCAATCTTCTCCAGATCCAGTACATTATTGATCATGGCAGTCAATCGCTGGCTTTCACTTAGAATGATATCCAGACTCTTCTCCACCTGACTTACGGTATGCTGTGTTTTCCCGTTTTCAGAAGATATGAGCGGGAAGATACGCTCCTGAAGGCGTTTCTGGACAATGCGAGCAAATCCGAAAATCGCAGTTAACGGCGTTCGTAGCTCATGGCTGACGTTCGAGAGAAAGATGCTCTTGGATGCGTTCGCTTTTTCAGCAGCAGCGCGTGCATCCATTGCATCTGAATACAATCTGGCGTTATCAATCGAAATCGATGCAAGTTCGCCGAAGCGGGTTAAAATTTCAAATTCGCTCTCGCCGAAAGTTTTGGATGATCCATAATCATAGGCCTGACCTAGAACTCCAGTGATCTGAGAACCTGACCTGAGCGGAACTCCTGCAACTGCTCCAATCTCTTCTGGGACAGATTGTGGCGTGCGACCATTCCATGATTGATAATCGTCAAACATAATTGGTTCACCTTTTTGCCACACTTTCCCTCCCAGCCCTTCACCAGGTTTTACACGAAATCCAATAAAGTCGTCCATAGCACCGACGGCGACTTTAATTTCAAGCTCATTTCTCTCCGAATCTACAAGATAAATAAATCCATGTGGAGCTTGTAATAACTGCCCGGCTCGTGTGATTAACGATTGCAGCAAATCTTCTAATTCAAGTCGTCCGATAATTGATAGGGTGGTTTCATTCAGCGCCGCCAAATATGCATTCTTCTGTCGCAATTCTTCTTCTGTATGCTTACGTTCAGTAATATCCTCTTGAATCCCCAGAAAATGTGTGATTTTACCATCGGAGTCCCGGATTGGTGAAATGGATGTGAATACCCAGTAAAGCTCGCCGTTTTTCTTTCGGTTATGAAATTCTCCCTGCCACTCACCACCTTCAATGATTGTCTGCCACATTTTCGAATATTCCTCGGGTGGGGTCTGACCAGAATTAAGTATGCGTGGATTCTCGCCGATAATTTCTTCCGCAGAATATCCCGATAGATATGAAAAAGCCGGATTCACATATTCGATATTACCTCCGGTATTTGTAATAGTTACCGAACTGGCGCTTTGTTCGACGGCTCGGGAAAATTTTCGCAAATCATCTTCTGTATTTTTCTGCTCAGTGATATCCTGTAAGTATCCCTGAATTACTATTCTTTCCGTCTCATCAACGTGATAATTTGAGGCGCTCGAATTAACCCAACGGATACTGCCATCTGGACATACAATGCGGAACTCTTGCAAAAATGAAGTATCATCGACAGCATATTCTTTGGGACTGGACAATGCACGCTCAAAACTTTGCATAACGGCACTTCTATCCTCCGGATAAATCAGCTCAAAGAAATTATCCAGGCTGGGTGTAGTATCGCTTTGCGATAGCCCAAGCAGTGCGAAGAGACCATCTGACCACCAGACCTCGTTATTATCTGGATACCACTCCCAGCTGCCAATTTGTGCCTGCATTTGTGCAGCGTTCAGGTGGTTTGTGACCCGCGCTAAAGCTGCCTCTGCTAATTTCGAGTCACTGGTGTCGCGTACAATGGCGAAAAACATTTGATCATTTTTTACTTCGATGCTGTTTAAATTAATTTCTACAGGGAAGGTGCTTGAATCCTTGCGTATTGCATAGATGTCTGGATCAGATCCCATTTCTCTTGTATGCGTTTTGGCTGCGTTCTTCATGCGATCCTGAACAAACTTTATTTGATTGCCGCCTGGAATCAACATCTCCAGGAACTGGTCTACTAATTCTTCGTTTTTATAACCGAACATCTCCTCAACGGTCTTATTGGTGTGAATAATTCGACCATCAGAATTTATTAGTAAAATAGCATCCTGTGTCGATTCGAGCAATAATTTGAACCTTTGTTCACTGTCTTTCAACTCCTTCTCAGCTCGATCGCGTTTTGTAATATCTGAAACGTAGCTGATTACCCGAATATTATTTTCATGCGGGATAACACTTAAGCCAACCTCCACTGGGAACCTCTCGTTGTTCTTGCGCTGTCCAACAACTTTGAAACCAATCCCCATTTCGCGTGTGTGAGGATTGTCATAAAAGTTAGCACGGTGAAGGACGTGTTTACCACTTAAACCAACGGGAATCAAGCGCTCAATCGTCTCCCCAAGTAATTCATCGCGCTCATAGCCAAACATCTTCGCTGCTCTGGTATTGAGCAGCTTGATCACACCATCGCTGTCTGTAACCAGGATACCCAGAGGGGCATTATCAAAGAATAGACGAAAAATCTGTTCGTATTGGGTAAGAAGCTCATGCAATTGATCACTGTCCATTTGTGAGGATAAAACAGAGGTCTCTTGTTCTAGAGCTTCAAAAAAGTTTATATCATTCATACTACCTTCTCATCATTGAAGCCTTGGCTCATTGCCACCATCGAATATGGTTGACTTAACAAATATAAGCAAAGAGCTTACACGCGATAGAATGATTATAACATATTATCCGACAAACTAGATAAAATTAGGTTAATTATTTATCATAACCAATGGGATCGATC
>JAUXFR010000258.1 GCA_030622805.1 Anaerolineae bacterium
ACATTCTCAATCTTTAATCTCAGTCTTCTGGGTATTGCGGTCGTCCAGATACTGATCGGAAAACCTTTAGATGTACTGCTCAGCCTGGGGGTGATGGTGCTCAACATTGCATTGAACACCGCTCAGGAACTCATAGCCAGGAAGCGAATGCAGGAAGTTGAACAATCCAATCGTCCTAAAAGCACGGTGATCCGCGAAGGAAAGGCGTACAGTGTCGATCCGGATGAGATTGTTATTGGGGATATGCTGGTTGTGGGTCCTGGAGATCAACTGTTTGTAGACGGTGAGATGATCGGTGATGGAGATATCGTGGTTGACGAGTCCTTCTTCAACCCAAAGAAGAGGCGCATAAAAAAATACACAGGCGACAGTGTCTATGGGGGTAGTTTTTGCGTGTCTGGTCGGGGGGTCTATCAAGTGAGCAAAGTCGGCGAAAAGCGCAGGATCACGAAGCTGATGATAGATGATAACGAAGTTGAAGAAGAATTTACCCCATTGGAGAAAATAATTGACGGTATTCTAAAAATAATGCTCGCTATCGTGGGTATATTTATATTGATCCTCTTAGCCGTGTATTTTAAAATAGACTTGGGAATCCCCTCAGAGACTTTTATTGATGCAGCTTCCGTAATTTTCAGCATTGCACCGGCAGGTCTGTTCTTCATGATTTTGTTAACTTACACAGCGGGGAGCGCGGATTTGGCTAAAATCGGCGCTCTGGTACGCAGAGCCCGCTCGGTGGAGAAGCTTGCCCAGGTCAACGTGATGTGTTTCTCGAAGGCCGGAATCCTGACGGGTACTCATGTTGATTTGAAATTTATCGAGCAGCCGGAAGATAGCGATCCCCTCGCAAAAACGCGTATTCGCCAGGTCCTGGGAGATTACGCGAATTCGGTCTCGATACGCAGCCTGTCGACGGATGTTATCCGTAAATCATATGAAGGGAATCAACGCCCTGTGGTGGATGAGGCTCCGTTTATATCGATTTATGGTTGGAGCGCGATAGCTTTTGTTGATGACGACCTGAGAGGTGTGTACGTGTTGGCTGCCCCACAGATTCTTGGAGGCTTGCTAGAAAAGGGTGATGATAAGGATTCCCCTACGGAGCAAGAAGAAGCCCAACAACCTGCCTGGCGTAAGGCTTTCGGACGATTAGGCGGCATTTTCAACCGCGCTAATGGGCGCTCAACTGAATCCGAGACCGGTACAGATGAACAAGAACAGGCTCCTGAGGTAGAAAATTTAAGTGGAGAAGAAGACGGTGGACAGAACGTTGACCTTCCGCCTGATGCAGAGCAAGGCTCGAAACCAAATATATTTCGACGAATCGCGGGCCGCGTTAATGGCTTGATCAGACGTGAAGATACGGCAGAGCAGGAACCAGAAGCGGCAGAAGAAATTAATAGCGAGGAAGTGGAGCTGGTTTTTGCCTACTCTCCAGAAATACAACCGCTTGTGAATGCTGATGGGACGCAAATACTACCAAAGGGGCTAATTCCTTTGTGCAGTTTGCGATATTCGGAGCAGGTAAACCCGGATGCGGTGGAGATATTGAAGAAATTCTCGCAGGATGGGGTGAGCGTAAAAGTTTTCTCCGCGGATGCGGCCGAAAAATCAGCCCAGATGCTGCGGGCAGCTGGATGGAGCGCAGGAGAAAATCGTTCGGATGGATTGATCTCTGGATCCGAACTGGGCAGGTTGAGCCGTGAGGAGTATTTGCAAGCCTGTGTTGATAACCAATTTTTCGGTCAGCTGACACCGTTACAGGTTGGGGATGTGGTGGATGCATTACGCCAAAGCGGATTGTATGTTGCCGTGTTGGGAGATGGGGTGAGCGATGTCCCCGCCATGCGGCAGGCTGACCTTACGATTGCCATGCACAGCAGCAACCAGGCCGCGCGCAGTGTTGCGGACATAATCTTGCTTGAGGATTCACCCGGTGTGCTCCAGAGCGTCCTGGATAAGGGTCAGCGTATCGTGAATGGCTTGATGGACGTGTTAAAACTTTACATAACACAGGTTATATATCTGACTGTGTTGATATTGGCAGTGCAAATTGTTGCATATGGCTTCCCTTACAAATCGGCTCAAGGAGGCGTAATATCCTTCCTGACAATTACGCTGCCCTCTCTGGGTTTATCATTTTGGGCGTCATCTGGAGTGCTGCCAGATGCAAGGATGCGACTTATCCTGCGTCGATTCACTGTCCCCGCTTCGATAACGATTGCTGCGATAGCGATGACTGTTTATAATTTTTTCCTGACCAGTTACGGGAGTGTTGATTATGCTCAACTCGCAGTCACTTATACCCTGGTTGGGACAGGGCTGATCCTGGTTATTCTCCTTAAACCACCGCTGCGCGTGCAGATGGGCGGCGCTCGACTGAAAGGAGATTTACGATTTACTTTGTTAGTTTGTGTTGCCCTGGTATTGTTTGGTCTGCTGGTCACGATCCCATTGTCACAAGAACTTATGAAGCTTGATTTGCTTGAGCGTCCAGAAGATTACCTGGTTATCCTTCTGGCATTGATCTGGTGGACGATAACACTGCTGCTGATCTGGTTTATCTGGCCCCAGGATGGAACAGCACCCAGGTTCTGGCTGTTTGTGCGAGGACGCTTCGTTAAGCGTTGAGAGCAGATTTAACCCCTCAACATCGTTAAATTCCACCCTGGCACGATACAATGTCTCTCACGCTGGGCAGTATTATTCGAAATATACAGCTTTAGCCTTCTCATGATGGATGGCTCCTGCGGCTGAACCGGAAGGCAATGATCGATGGAGCAACCTTCTTTGAAGCGATCTTCTAGACAGAGAAGCAGGATCAGGCGATGCTGATGCTGGATGCTGCGGCTAACATCACCGCAAGCCAAGTGTAGTTGGGGGTCAGCAGCACGCTGCTCTGCGAGAAAACACATCAAACAAGCACGAAAGGCTTCCAGATACTGGCTAAGTTGC
>JAUXFR010000235.1 GCA_030622805.1 Anaerolineae bacterium
ATGGAGCTGCTCAACGCCTTTACCGAGCTGAATGACCCGTTGGATCAGGAAGCGCGCTTCCTGGAGATGGGGCGCGATTATGCAGCAGATGATGCGGAGCGCCACCCCATGGATGATGATTATCTGCAGGCTATGCGCTACGGTATGCCGCCTAATGGTGGTTTTGGTATGGGTGTTGACCGCTTGGCGATGCTGCTGACGGACATGCCGAATATTCGGGAGGTAATCCTGTACCCGCATCTACGGAGCAAAGAGGACTAACCTGTTGCGGCAGCAAAGGGGGCTTTTCTGTATCTTTTATCTGGAGGTGCACTTATGTTGGACTTGAATCTAATCCGAGAACAGCCAGACCTGCTGAGGGTAGCGCTGCGCGAACGCCAGATGGCTCCTGACCCGGTAGATGCCATCCTGAAGCTGGATGAGCAGCGCAGAGGCTTGATTCAGGAGGTCGAAACATTGAAGGCTGAGCGCAATGCTGTCTCCAAGGAGATCGGGCGTATGAAAGAGCCCGACGAGCGCCAGGTCAAGATCGAAGCCATGCGCGTGGTTGGTGAGCGCATCAGCGACCTTGATGAAAAACTTCGAGCAGTGGATGAAGATCTCTTTCAAGTGATGGCGACCCTTCCTAATTATCCAGACCCTCGCACCCCCTATGGTGTGGATGAGGACGAGAATGTGGTCCTCAAGGCTGTTGGAGAAATCCCAGAATATGGCTTCACACCGAAGCCGCATTGGGACCTTGGACCGGAACTGGGCATCATCAATTTTGAGCAGGGAGTCAAGGTCACTGGTTCGCGTTTCTACGTACTGAGTGGGGCCGGGGCGCGCCTGCAGCGGGCTTTGATTGCCTGGATGCTGGACCTGCACATCCGGCAGGGATATACGGAAAAATATCCACCCTTCATGGTACGCGAGCAGACCCTGTTCGGCGCCGCTCAACTGCCCAAATTTGCTGACAATCTATACCGGGATCACGAAGAGGACCTGTGGATGGTACCTACAGCGGAAGTTCCCCTGACCGGACTGCATATGGATGATATTCTGGAATTGGAAGACCTGCCGCTTTACTATACGGCATACACAGCTTGTTTCCGCCGGGAAAAAATGAGCGCCGGGCGCGATGTGCGCGGCATCAAACGCGGTCACCAGTTTGACAAAGTTGAGATGTACATCTATTGTGAACCGCAAGACTCGGACGAACAGTTCGAGAAAATGATCGCCGATGCTGAAGAGACCTGCCGGGAGCTGGGTTTTACCTACCGCATCAAGCAGCTTTGCACGGGTGATCTGGGTTTTGGCGCCAGCATTACCTACGATATTGAGGTCTGGTCGGCTGGTTGCCAGGAGTGGCTGGAGGTATCCTCGGTGTCGAACATAACCGATTTCCAGGCTCGCCGGGCGAACATCCGCTATCGTCCAGTGGATGGGAAGCGACCCAGATTTGTGCACACGTTGAATGGGTCGGGTCTGGGCATGCCGCGTACATTGATAGCCGTTCTGGAGAACAACCAGCAGGCTGATGGCTCGATCGTCGTACCGGAAGTCCTGCTCCCATGGATGGGTGGGATTGAGGTCATCCAACCGGAATGAGGCGTCATGCCGACCTGGGGTGAAACCTTAACAACCGTACTTGTACAGATCTTCATGCTGGCGGGTCTGATTGGGCTGCTGATACCCATTTTCCCGGGTATCACTGTGATGTGGCTGGCAGCGCTGGTGTACGGCATTGTGACCGGGTTCAGTACGGCAGGGATTGTGATTTTTGTGTTGATATCGCTGCTGGCTCTGGGAGGCACGCTGGTTGATAATCTGTTGATGGGCGCCGGTGCCCGAAAAGGTGGGGCGTCCTGGATCACGATCGCTGTTGCTCTGCTGGCTGGCGTGCTGGGGACGATACTTTTTCCACCTTTTGGTGGATTGATCGCCATACCGCTGGCGATATTTACCCTGGAATATCTGCGCGCTCGGGATTTACGCGAGGCGTGGTTCGCGCTGCGAGGCCTTGTCGCTGGATGGGGGCTGTCGTTTCTGGTCAGGTACGGTATCGGTGTGCTGATTATGGTGCTGTGGTGGCTGTGGGTGTGGAAAGGATGAGAGAATCGATTTGAATCAGGTGTGTGACTGCAGGTTCCGCATCAGTATTTATGGTTTGAAGAAGACCATGCCCACCCCCATACGCTCCAGACCTTGCTCTGCCCAGTACTGCATAATCGCAGAATACTGGTCCAGGGCGGCGAAGAGTGCGGGGATGGCGCGATCATCACCGATCAAGGCCAGGGCGCGGACGGCATGCAGCCGTGCCGAGCGCGAGCCATTCTCCATAACTTCCAGCAGGTAAGGTACAGCAGGTTCTCCAATTGCGACCAGGGCATCCGCAGCCAGAGAGGCCAGGAGGGGATCACCATCACTGAGCGCTTCCACAAGTTTCGTTATCGCCGCATCTTCTGGATGGAGCCGCAAACCCAGAGCGGCGCACTGACGGACGGATAATTCTGGATCATCAAGCGCAGAGATCAATAATGTGGGAACATGGGGGTCATCCAGCTCTGCCAGAGCGCGCACTGCCCACCAGCGAGAGTCTGGATCGGGTGACGAAAGCAGGCTTTTTAAAGCCGGTAACGCTTCAGGACCTTTGGCAGCAAATTTTACTGCGCTGGATTCTGCCAGGGTGTCATCTCCACTGGTCAAATCGGCGATTAAATTTGCGAGCGAATACATTGGGTTTATAAGGTTAAAGAGGGCAGCTACCCATACACTTACTCTGAAGGCGGCGGGATGGGCAGGTCTTCGATGGCAGTTTCGCGCCACTTATCCCCTTCGTCAATTAACATCACAGGGATGTCATCCCGTACGGGATACTTGCGCCCGCAGTCCTGGCAGATGAACCAGGTTTCCTGGTAGAAGTCTAAAAGACCCTCTGTTTCTCGCACGCATGCCGGGCAACGCAGGATTTCGATTAATTCTTGGCTGACCATGTGTGTCTCCTATTTATTGCTTGGGTTGTAAATTCAAAGTCATACATCATGACCCAAAGCATCCAGGTCATAAGTAGAATAATAGTTTAACATATTTTATGGTGCAATAGTTTCTAATGATGGGAAGTAGATAAGTAATTTTCAAAAAGACTGATGAATCTTCCCAAGTTATTCGCTTAATTAGCAAACTGACCCCGTGTCTCCATTGAATTTAATTCTGCTTAATTGCTGTTCTTGTCTTTCGGGATCTTCGTACCAGGACCGTACTCGTACACTGCCTGCCAGGGCTCATAGTGAGTGTGGAATATATCCTCGAACATAACTTCACCGTCTCTATACACAACCCTGGTTACGGTCACGTCCGCGCCATC
>JAUXFR010000196.1 GCA_030622805.1 Anaerolineae bacterium
GCCCCAACGATTTTCAAACTACCTCGAACAATCTGGTTGTGATGCCATGCTGCTCACATCCCCCGAGAACGTATATTATGCCACCGGCTATCCTTCCATCACCAGCGCAGGCAATCCGATCCTGTACGCCCTGCGGAATGTTTTACCGTTCTACGTCTGGGTGGATAAACAAGGCAATACAACCCTGTTATGTTGGGGAGGAGCAGCCGCGGGGGTGGAATTTGGTGCAACTCACCTGATACCATTTCCAGATGCCGTGCAAGCCCACCAGGCGCTTGAACAATTACTCCAAGAAAACAAAACTCTCATCGATACTGTTGGTATCGAGAGCAGTTGTCCGGCTGACGTATACCGGATGGTTGCGGGCATCTACGGTGATGAGAAAGTATCACTCGCAGATGACGTGATCCGCAGAATGCGCCTGGTCAAGAGCCTTCAGGAGATCGAATATCTCAAGAAAAGCACTGCCATTGTCGAGCAAACCGTATCTGAGTTGATGGAGTTAATCAGTGTGGGGATTTCCCGTCCCGAGCTGATCCGGCAATCGAAATACCGCATGTTAAAGAACGGTGCCACCGGGGTTGGGCACATCACGATCAATTTTGGATCATCCAACCCTGAGGTGGAGATCGACGAGAAACTGGAAGCTAACCGGCTGGTTGTCCTTGACCTTGGAGCGCTTTACCTGGGATATGCATCTGACAACCGCCGTTTGTTATACAGTGGTCAGGTTCCAGATGGCATCCGTAAACTTCACGAGACCATGTGCGGCATCGTGGACGATGTAGCTGCCTTCATCCAACCTGGGAAGACGTTTGCAGAGGCTTTCGATTTCTCCATCCAACTCTACAAACAGAACAGCCTGGAGCCATTCATCCCCAATGTAGGTCACACCATTGGGCTCAATACGGAAGAGGAGTGGATATATAAGGACAGTCCAACGATATTTGAGCCGGGCATGGTGCTCAACCTGGAGATGTATTCTCTTTATGAGACTGGAGAGTTGATCGGGGACGAAGAGACCTATTTGGTTGATGAACATGGCGCCCAACAATTTACGGTCTTGCCACGCGCGATCAAACCCATCGATTGAGTCAACTCCTTTTCAGGAAGCGACACAAACGGTCTCAGGAAACAGAAATGAAAGATCAAAAGCTCGCCGTTGGTATTATTGGTCTAGGGATCATCTCTATGGCACACGAAAAGGGGCTGCTCGATGCCCAGGATATGGCCTCCGTCGTGGCGATTTGCGACATCGATGAACAAAAAGTAAACCAGCGTGCCAGGCCGTACAATGCCAGGGTATACACCGATTATCGCCAGCTGCTGGCTGATCCCCAGGTCGATGTTGTGGATATCATATTACCTCACAACCTCCACCACCCGGTTGCTGCTGCCGCGATTGAATGTGGTAAGCATGTACTGATCGAAAAACCGCTCACGATGAATTCCTCGGATGGGTATGATTTGATCGAACGTGCTAAAAAGGAAAAAATCAAGTTTTCTGCTGCTGAAAATACGCGCTTCGTCCAGGCTTACCTTGAAATGGAAAAGATACTCTTCTCTGGAGAATTAGGTGATATCTACTCGGTCCGTACGCTGATCGCGGGGAGTGAAATTCACCGTCTATTAGATACCGGCAATTGGAAAGGCAAAGCAAAAGGATCAGGCGGCGGCGTTATTATGGATGCAGCCCCCCACACATTTTATCTGCTGCGCTGGCTGTTCGGAGGTGTCAGAACCTTGCAGGCGACAGCTCAGAAACTGGTTGATGTTTCAGAAGTTGAAGATAACGCCCTGCTCTTCGGAGAGCTAAATAACGGCGCATTATTTACTGCGCAATTCAGCTTCACTACCGAGGCACCCTGGACTGAACGTCTGGAAGTGAACGGCTCCCAGGGCTCGGTGATTATCGACCATATCACCAACCCGGTCGGTATTCTTTATCAAGGCACATCTGATTTCAGCGGTCGCTCACTGGACATCCCCTATGAGCCAGAATTATGGAAAATAAAATCGATCGCTTCCGGTGTTTATGATTTCATCTCTGCAGTGTGGAATGACCGGGAACCATCGGTAGATCCTGCGGATGCCAATTACGCCATTTACGCAGTGGAAAAAAGTTACCAGTCGGTCCAGAGCGGAGATACAGTCACGTTGTAATTACCAAACCAATCCAGGCTAACTGTGCCTGAATTCCTGAGCAAATGCTGAAAGGACTTGAAATGGATCCATTGATCATCATCGCGACGCCAAACATATCCTGGTTAAATCCTGGAGTCCCCTATCCGGAGACACCCTCAGAAATCGCTGAAGAAGGAGCGTTATGCCTGGAAAATGGAGCAACCATTCTCCACATACACGCCGAAGGTCAATGGATCGAAACCATCCAGGCGGTGCGGGCGCGTTGTAAGATCATAGTTCAATGCGGCATGTCCAGCTTACCCATCCCTGAACGTTTGGATGTATATAAAGAACGGGGCGATATGATCTCGATTGTCCTCAATCATCATGACGAAGCCTTTGCGGAGGGTGATTTCAACGTGCTTCACACGAAGGACGAACTCATGGAATATGCCCGCCTGTGCCACGAGCATCAGGTTATCCCGGAATTTGAAGTTTGGCACGCTGGATCGATCTGGAATCTTAATTATTTGATCGAGAAACAGGCCCTCCAACCACCATACATTACTACGCTGTTTTTCGGCTGGCCAGGCGGTACGTGGTCGCCACCTACAATTGAAGAATATCTTTACCGGCGCAGCCTGATGCCACCAGGTTGTGTGGTGAATGTAAGCATCATGGGACAAGAACAGAGAGATATTGTAACTGCGGCTATCTTGAATGGTGACCACGTTCGAGTGGGAACAGAAGACTATCCTTTCGACCACCACGGAAAGCTTGTCGCCACCGCAGATCTGGTAAAACAAACCGCAGAGATCGCCCGATCATTGGGGAGGCCGCTGGCTACGGTCGAGCAGGCACGCCAGATGATCGGTTTGCATTAGAGGAGAGTATCATGGAAAACGTTAAGAATGTGGCTATTGTTACAGGTGGGGCACGCGGTATTGGCGCAGCGACAGTACGCACTTTTGCATCTCACGACTATGCCGTCGCCAGCCTTGATATATTACAAGATGAAGGTGAAAAAGTATGCGCTTTGATCCGTCAAAGTGGTGGCGAGGCTACTTTCTACCATTGCGACGTATCAGATGAGACACGTGTGAAACAGGTTGTCGGGCAGATCGCCGAACGCTACGGGCGTGTGGATGCCTTGCTGAATAATGCGGGCATCGTCCTGGTCAAACCATTTGATGAGATCACCTTCGAGGAATACCAGCGCACCTTTGATGTCAATGTCGGGGGTATTTTCCTGCTCACCAAATACGTCCTCCCGATCATGAAAGAGCAGAAAAGCGGCGCTATCGTCAATATGGCTTCCGTATCAGGACACGTGGGGCAGACCGATCACGTGATGTATGGCTCAACCAAAGGAGCCATTATTGCCATGACCCGCGCACTGGCCTGGGAAGTAGCGCCATTCAACATCCGGGTGAACTCGATCAGTCCGGGTTCCGTCGATACACCCATGCTGCGCAGCGACATCACCCTGGAATCTGAACGAACGAATCTTCCATTCGAGCAGGTCAAACGCATGCGAGAGGCTGAGCAGGCTTTTAACCGTTGGGCAGACCCTGCCGAGATCGCCGAGCCAATCTATTTTCTCGCCAGTCAGGCTGCCTCGTTTATCACGGGCACAGACCTGTTAGTCGATTGTGGTTGGGTAGCAAAATAAGATGGCAGATAGAGGACACCATGAGTGAAGTACGATCCCTGGCCCGTGGATTGCTCATCCTGGGAAAATTAGCTGAGTATCCGGATGGTGTCAGTGTAACCGAGATAGCCGAAGAATTTGACGTGGATAAAAGCAGCGCTTCTCGCATGCTGCAAACCCTGGCAAATTA
>JAUXFR010000273.1 GCA_030622805.1 Anaerolineae bacterium
GGTCGTGCCGCTCGTCAGCCAGGGAGAGCTGATCGGGCTCCTGAACCTTGGGCCGCGCCTGAGCGAGCAGGACTATTCGGCCGATGATCGACGTGTACTCAACACGCTCTCAACCCAGGCTGCTCCTGCCCTGCGCGTCGCTCAACTGGCGCGCCAGCAGCAGGCGGAAGCACGTGAGCGTGAGCGGATCGAACAGGAACTGCGCGTTGCTCGCGTCATCCAGCAGACTCTGCTGCCCAAAGAGCTTCCTGAACTCGAGAATTGGCAGCTGGCCGCGCACTGGCAGCCGGCACGAGAGGTGAGTGGGGATTTCTACGATTTTTTCCATTTCCCGGATGGAAAGTTGGGTATTGTGATCGGAGATGTGACGGATAAAGGTGTGCCGGCCGCGATGGTCATGGCGACAACCCGCAGTGTGCTGCGTGCGACCGCTGAACGCTACCAATCCCCGGGGCAGGTCCTGGAGCGTACCAACGACCTGCTTGTGCCGGATATTCCACACAACATGTTCGTTACCTGTATGTATATTGTGCTGGATCCCGTATCGGGCGAGATCGTTTACGCTAACGCAGGTCATAATCTTCCTTATAAAAACTGCTCCGAGGGTATCTGCGAGCTGCGGGCTACCGGTATGCCGCTGGGTTTGATGCCGGGAATGGCGTACGAAGAGAAGCATGATGCTATCGGGGACGGAGAGTGTGTTCTGCTGTACAGTGATGGTTTGGTCGAGGCACACAATCCTCAGGGCGATATGTTTGGGAATCCAAGATTAGAGCAGTTACTGGCTGAAAATCCGGGCGGCGAACAGTCCATCACGCTGCTGTTACATGAATTGGCGGAATTCACCGGAGAGGGTTGGGAGCAGGAGGATGACGTAACGTTTGTCTCCATCGAACGATTTGTGCCCGAATCAGGAGAGCACGGGGATAAGCTGCTTGATGACACTGTCACGCTGACCGAATTTACCATGCCCAGCCAACGGGGAAATGAGCGCCAGGCCATGGACCGCGTTGCCCAGGTAGTAACGGAGGCAGGTTTGCTGGCGGATCGTATAGAGCAGCTTAAAACTGCCGTTGCCGAGGCTGCGATGAACGCCATGGAGCACGGAAATATGTACAGCCCGGACCGTCCTGTCGAAATAAAAGTTGCCGCTTCGCAAGACGAACTGTTCGTATTCATTACTGACCGTGGTGTTGATCACCCGATGCCGGAAAAAGTTGCCCCTGACCTGGAAGCCAAACTTTCCGGAGAACAATCCCCTCGTGGCTGGGGACTGTTCCTGATTGAGAACATGGTAGACGGCATGCAGATAGAAGCCGACGATAAACACCACACGATCCGGCTCATGTATATACTGAAGGAGCAAGCACATGACAACTCAACCGTGTGAAACGTTTGTACGTCACCAACCGCAGGTCACCACCATAGATCTCCACGGTGAGATAAACTCATTCGCAGAAGATGCATTGAACGAAGCTTATGCCCAGGCCGAAAACTTTGACCCAGCCACAATCGCGCTGAATTTTAGCGATGTCAGATACATCAACAGCACCGGTATCGCCTTGATTGTGGGTCTGCTGGCTAAAGCGCGTAAATCAAAGCGTAAGATGGTTGTATTCGGATTGAGCGACCATTACGAAGAGATATTCCGCATCACCCGCCTGTCTGATTTTATGACCATTTATCCGGATGAATCCAGCGCATTGACCGGTGTGTAGGTTCTGCTTTGAACATCCTGGAAAAAAAGAAGTTAATAAACCATTCTTATCGGTAGAACGATCATCAACCAATGGAGGTATCGATGACCCAAGCAAACATTAGTGTTACAGTACGCAATCTCAGGAACTCGACCAGCATCCTAGACATTCAAGGTGAGATCAACGCCTTTGCTGAGGATGAATTAATGAACGCCTACAACCAGGCTGTGGAAGGTGGAGCGCAGAATTTAATTCTAAATTTCAGCGAATTGGAGTACATGAACAGCTCCGGTATTGGTCTGCTGGTCACCATGCTCATCCGGGTGCAGAGACAGAAGCAGCAGATGATGGCTTACGGGCTCAGTGATCATTACCTGCAGATCTTCGAGCTCACACGTTTGAACGAGGCGATCGCCATTTATCCGTCCGAAGAGGAAGCCCTGGCGGCCGTTCAAATTGTGGCGTAAGGGCGCTTGTCCAACACCTCTGCTGGGAGCAGGTGGGTTGTTGTATCGTATGGCTTCTACCCGTGCAGTGTTTTTGGATGGCGCCGGTAAAAGATTATTGGTAGTAAGATGAGGAGTTTATCATGACCACGCAGAATTCAAACGATGGTGGTACGAAGGTCGCTTCTGAATCCATGGAGGCGCGTGAATCGGCATGGGCGAAACCGGTGGATCATTTAGAGGTATCCGATGTCTCGCTGGAGGCGATGAATCTGAACGTAGAGGGAAAGCACCTCACCGGGCCGCTGCAGGGGTTCGGACAGTTGTGGCAGAAGACTTATCGCATCCGCCTCACTGGCGCTGATGAAGACCCAGAGCAGGTGGTTAAATACTGGAAAGCGAATTTACCCAATCTGATGCCCGAAAACAGCAAGTTTTATCCCTCGATGGACGGTGTTCAACCCGGCGAGGTGCTGGTGATCAATGCCAA
>JAUXFR010000135.1 GCA_030622805.1 Anaerolineae bacterium
ATTGGGTGAAATATTAACGAACCCCCGAAAGGTTAAAAAAATCAGGGCGGAACACAATCCGCCCTGATTTTTTTCGATTTTAGTATTCCGGCATTGGAGGAGCCATTGGTGGGGTCTCCTCGGGGATGTCGGTGATCAATGCTTCGGTGGTCAGGATCATGGCGGCGATGGAAGTTGCATTTTCCAGGGCGCCACGGGTCACCTTGGCGGGGTCAATCACGCCATCTGCAACCATATCAACGTATTCTTCGCTGAGTACATTGAAACCAATTCTGTCGTTCTTCTTTGCGACTTGCTCACGACGGACGGCTTCCAGGATCACGGGACCATCTTTACCGGCGTTTTCGGAAATCTTTCGCAGGGGAAGCTCCAGGCTTTTGCGGACAATGTTGACACCGATCTGGGCTTCTTCGTTATCCATGGTCAGTTCGTCTAGGCTGGACATGGAGTTGATCAGAGCAACGCCGCCGCCAGGGACGATACCTTCTTCAACAGCCGCTCGCGTGGCTGAGAGTGCATCCTCAACACGGTGCTTCTTTTCCTTCAGCTCGGTCTCAGTAGCAGCACCAACTCGGATAATCGCTACACCACCGGATAACTTGGCTAGACGCTCCTGCAGTTTCTCACGATCGTAGTCGCTTGTGCTCTTATCGATCTCAACCCGAATCTGCTCGATACGACCTTTTATCTGGGAAGTTTCACCTTTGCCGCCAATGATAGTGGTGTCATCTTTAGTTACGATGACTTTCTCTGCACGACCGAGATCTTCGATCACAGCGCTTTCCAGTTTGCGACCGGTCTCTTCCGAGATGACGGTGGCGTTGGTCAGAACAGCGATGTCCTGCATCATGGCTTTGCGGCGGTCCCCGAAACCGGGTGCCTTGATGCCAATGACGTTGAGCATACCGCGCAGTTTATTGAGCACCAGGGTGGCCAGTGCTTCGCCGTCGATATCTTCAGCGATGATGACCAGTTCGCGTTTGCCGACCTGCACCAGTTTCTCGAGCAGGGGCACAATGTCCTGCGCTGCGGAAATTTTCTTGTCGTAGATCAGCAGGTAAGCATCGTCTACCGCCGCTTCCATCGCTTCTGGATCCGTGATGAAGTAGGGTGATATGTAACCACGATCGAACTGCATACCCTCAACATACTCTGTCTCGAATTCAAGACCCCGTGATTCCTCGACGGTGATCACGCCGTCTTTGCCGACCTTGTCCATTACTTCTGCGATCAATTCGCCGATCTCGCGGTCCTGTGCGGAGATGGAGGCAACGTTAGCGATCGCTTCTTTAGTGGTCACTTCGATCGACTGTTCGCTGATGGCGTCAGCAACGGCTTTTGTAGCGGCTTCGATGCCGCGCTTGAGCAGCATCGGGTTGGCGCCAGCAGCCAGATTCTTCATGCCTTCAACCACAACAGTGTGGGCTAATACGGTTGAGGTGGTCGTGCCGTCACCAGCGATGTCGTTCGTCTTGATTGCGGCTTCTTTGAGCAGTTGGGCACCCATATTCTCAAATGGGTCCTCCAACTCAATTTCCTTGGCAACCGTCACACCATCGTGCGTGACGGTCGGGGAACCGAATTTTTTGTCGATGGCGACATTGCGGCCCTTTGGACCGAGTGTCGTGATAACGGCAGTTGCCAGGGTTTCCATACCGCGTGATAATTTGCGGCGTGCTTCTTCTGAGAAGACTATTTGTTTTGCCATTGATATATACTCCTTCGGATTTATTCTATTGAATTTCTAGATGTTGTGAAATTTATTCCACGATTGCTAAAAGGTCGCTCTCACGCATGATGAGCATTTTCTTACCGTCTATTTTTATCTCAGTGCCAGCATATTTGGCAAACAGAACGGTATCCCCTTCTTTTACGTCCAGAGGAATTCGCTTCCCGTCATCGTCCCGTTCACCGGGACCAACAGCAAGCACATTACCTTTTTGGGGTTTCTCCTTCGCTGTTTCAGGGAGAACGATACCGCCAGAGGTTATTTCCTCCTCTTCCAGTGGTTCAACCACAACGCGGTTTCCTAGGGGTTTAAGTGATATGGTCATTCCTGCCTCCTGCATAATATGGATTGAATTATGTTGCTTACATGGAAATTAGCACTCTATAACGTTGAGTGCTAATCATTAGCGGCAGAATTCTACCATCTTACTATTGTGCGTCAAGGGATATTTAAACATTTCTAACAAATATCTTACACAAGTCATTAACCACCCCCTAGCATTTCCTTTGTGGGCATTAAGAAAGAGAAAAATTCGAGTGCGGTTATGTTATAGAGAATCTAACAATTACCCCTCTTCCATCATTTCGGTATCGGGTTGTGGAGTTTTTTGAGGTGTTGGGGCTGATGAGGATGCATCGCCTGCTTGCAGCGCGCGACAAATCCCCTCACTATCCTCAACAATGCTCATCAGAAGAGCATCGTCCGGACGATTTTCCCGCACTTCCGCAAGGACCTGCAACGCTTCAGGACAGTAATTCTCGTTCGGACGGCTGAGGAATGCCAAGTTGGTGCCATATTCTAAATAGTAGTAAGCGACGGACAGGCTGGTCATGGGCAACCCTTCAACATCCACGCCGCCCATTTCATTTTCATCCGCAGTGCAGCCACGCACCGCGCATTTGAGCAGCGGGTTCGCCCCCTCATAGTTGCGCGCACGTCTGAAAATTAAACCGAGCTGACCGTAAGTGTGTGCGTTGGTAGGATCAAACTCTAATGCTTTTTCTGCGTTTATGCCTGCTGCGAAGAACTGTCCTTGCTGTGTGTACGTTTTGGCGATTTCAATGAAAGGTAGCGGATTTTGAACGCCGAGCTGCTGGTTAATTTTTGCGGCGCGGTCAAAATACTCCAGTGCGCGGTCTGGGTTGCGTATTCCCTCACGGTAGTTCTGACCGATCCGTAGGTACAGGAACGTCATGTTGGGGGATATCTTAACTGCTTCCTGGTACTGCTGGATAGCGCTGTTATACTGCGCGAGGGTCTCGAGCACGTATCCATAAACGCGGTGTGTATCCATCGATGTTGGATCCAATTCGACCGCTTGCGCAGCGTAAATCTCAGCCTGAAGCCACCTCTGTTGATCTGCAAGGATCTCTGCATAATATGCTAAAGCCAGGGCGTTTTCTGGATCGAGCTGAAATGCGCGTGAGGCTTCACGCTGTGCTTCGACCAATAATTCCTGGCGCTGTTCCTCGCTTACCGTTGGATTGAAAGCCAACCAGTCCAGTGCAAAGGCGTGCACTGCGTGGTATGTGCTTTCGTCCGGGACCAGTTCTATCGCTTTATTGGCTGATTCTAAGGCTTCTTCCAGGCGCGCGCGTCGTTCGATATCGTTTCGCAGCATACTCGACGAATATGTCTGGATGCGTGATAGCTCAGCCCATACCTGGGCGTTCTCCGGGTCGCTCTCGAGCGCAGCTCGATACGCATCAATTGCGTCGTTGATCTCCGGCGCATCAATCCCTAGTTGATTGTTGCTGGGGTCGTCGAGCTTACCTGCGTCAAAGTAAGCCTGTGCTTCTTGTATGTATGATTCTGACATGCGTGTGGGTGTGGGCGTTGCTTCGAACGGGGAAACGATTTGTCCGTTGTTCAAGCCGCGCAGCACCCACAACCCAACCAGTATCAAACCGATCCAGAGTATGACACGGAAGAAATTTGAACGCTTGCGTTCTGGTCGAAAGTGGAGTTTCTTTCCACTCAGTTTCTTATCCATTGAGGGTTCAAGGAGTCGCTGTAGATTCACCAGTTGGCTCAGGTGAAGGTGTATTTATGCTCTCCTGGCATCTTGCCAGGCCTTCGTTTGCGTTGTATACGGCAATCTCATCATCCGGTACGCCCGTCAATAGAGCCTGGAAAATAGGTATCGCTTCTCCACAACGATTGAGACGAGCCAATGCGAAACCATAATACCAGTAGTATTCTTCGATTCGTCCGTATTCCAGGGGTAGTCCTTCTACAGCATCCCCATCATCGCCCAATCCACCACGCACAGCTAATCCAAGATGGGTGATCGCTTTATTGTAATCCTCGTTCTTATAATACATGATACCGAGATTGCCGCGCAGACGAGGCTCGGTGGGGTTGACTTTTACCGCCTCCTCTGCGTACTGTGCAGCCTGTGCGTATCGTCCATCAGCAAAATAGGAACGAGAGAGTTCGGTGAGCGCGACCGTGTCTCTGGGATTGAGTGCATAGGCAGCCAGCAGCGCTCCCTGAGCGAGGTCAAATTTCGATAGAAGCTTGTAGGCAACTCCGAGATTTAGGTGCAGGTCGGCGATGTTTTTATTTATTGAGAGTGCTTTCTGGAACTCCTCCACAGCCAGTTCTAGATTTTGCGTGTTTAAAAGCACAATTCCTCGCGCTCGATGGGTTTCCAGTAGCGATGGATCCAATTGTTGGGCTGTCTGGGACTCTTCGATGGCTTTATCGAATAAGTTGTAGTCGCCCTGGTTGATCAGGATCTCAGCGTAAAATGCATGTGCCAGAGCACTATTAGGATCAAGTTCGAGCGCTTTTATTATTTCAACTTCCGCTTCTCCATATCGTTCCAGAAAACCCAGCGCCCAACCCTGAATTGCGTGCGCTGATGGATTATTCGGATTTTTCAGCAGGGCATTCTGGCTGTTCTTGATTGCTTCATCATAGTTGCCGGTAAAAACCTGTAAGCGTGCTAAGGCTACATAGTTAGCCGGGTTTGCAGGATCGATAATGATCGCCTCTTTGTAAGCATCGATGGCCTGGTTAAATTTTCCAGCTTGATAGTATTCTTCTGCCTGATTTGTGTAAGACTCGGGGCTTCGTGTAGGTGTTGGTGTTGGGATAAAGAGTGGTGGGGCAGCCGGAACGACCACCTGGCACACGTAAAGTGCAGCGGCGATAAGAA
>JAUXFR010000010.1 GCA_030622805.1 Anaerolineae bacterium
GACCGCAATTCCAAACGATAGGCGGAAGATATCGTCCCGCGTTTCGAGCTCCCCCGTGGTCTGGTTATCCCACCAGTAGCTGTCCGGTTGTTCGATCAAGTTACCCACCACCTGGTACCAGCGACTGCCGCCCTTAGGCCACATATCCTCCGGCAGGTCGTCATGGAAGGTCTCCGAAAGAAGCGCCGACCAGAATACCTCAAACAAAGCCGCCTGGGGGGAATCCATCGGCTGCTGGTAATCCCAACCTGCTAATATCTCCCTTACATCTTCGAGGTGGGCATCATTCAGTGAGACCTGCAATAAAACCGGTACAAGATTCTCAGCATTGAGATTCTTGTTATCCCCCTGCATACGCTGAATGAAATTAATATCAATCGAGCCGGGTGCGTTCTCGATCATATCCACGATCTGCCGGGCGCGATAGCCGTATGCCCACTCCCTGGAAATCAGATATGTATAATCCGGTCCCACAACTGCGTTATTAGCTGTGGCAATGTAGCCCTGCGGTGGATTATATGCGAAAGGAAGTTCGTCATAGGGTATGTATCCCGTCCATTCATACTCATTAGTCCAGCCAGGTACCGGTAAACTGCCATCCCCATTGGCTCGCATGGGGATATCGCCCGGAGTCAGGTAGCCTATATTGCCGTCCACGTCCGCGTAAACCAGATTCTGAGACGGAACAGAGAACAAAGCTGCTCCCTCCCGAAATTCCTGCCAATTTTGGGCTGTATTGAACTGCCAAATCGCCTTGAAGATCGTGCCGGGCTCCAGAGCCGTCCAGCGCAGCGAAATGGCGTAATACTCGGGCAGTTCAATACCAGCGTTCAGGTCGAAATTTTCCAAGGCGCCGTATGTGTCCGATACGATCGGTCCATGGCGGGTGTATCGGACCGTGATCGGAACCGAATCGGCGCCCGCCACCTGGATGACCTCTTCCACCAGCGTCATGTCCACCCATTCACCGTTGACTTCGTACTGGTTGGGATTCTGCGGATTGATCTTTTCAATGTACAGGTCCTGCACGTCCGGACCGACATTGGTGAACCCCCATGCAATGCGGTCGTTGTGCCCGATCACCACGCCGGGCGTCCCCGTAAATGAAAAACCTGCTACATCGTATGGGCAGTCCGGCCCTTTCTGCGTGCAGTGCAGACCCACCTCGTACCAGATGGATGGCATCTGCGCGCTGAGATGAGGATCGTTCGCCAGTAAAGGCATTTGCGTATCCGTCAACTCTCCGGATAGGGTCCAGCTGTTCGAACCAATCCCAGGTCCCCTTTCCCCTAACATTCCTTCCAGAGATTCGATCTGTCTTAAGATTACATCCAGCGCAGCCAGGACTCCCTGATCCTGCAGGTAAGACAGATTTACTGTCGCTTCCGTTGGTGTTCCTGCCGAAGTGTTCGGCACCGGCACAATGATGGGCGCATCATCCGGATAAGGGGGGGTCAGATCGACGACCCGCTCAGGCGGGAACATGTTCATTAATTTTGCCCGTTCGATCTCGCTGTCCATATTGCCGCCCAGATCCCAGGCCAACACTTTTGCCCAGGTCTGTGTATGCAGCGGCTGCCACGGTTCCACCTGATACCCGGCGTTGAGCAGCTTCAGGACAGCGTACTCGAGGCTGAGTTCACTGCCGTCATGATCAGCCAGGTAGGCGTTGACCCCTTCAGCATAGGCTTCCAGGATCGCCAGGCTGTCCTCATCCAGCATCTGAAGCTCCTGCTCTGCCACGCGCGCCCAACCCAGCGTGCGCAGGAACATATCCGTCTCCAGTTGAGAATCGCCGAACATCTCTGACAATCGAGCGGAGCCGAGATGCCTCCAAAAATCCATCTGCCAGAAGCGGTCCTGGGCATGAATGTAGCCCTGGGCGTAGAACAGGTCGTGCTGGGTGTCGGCGTAGATGTGTGGAACACCGGAAGAGTCGCGGTAGATATCTATTGTGCTATCTGGACCGTTGACCTGGATATCACCGTTTATCTGAGGAAACGAACGCCTAACGGTAAAGAAACCGAACACCGCCAACGCAACGGCTACCAATAATAATATGCCTATAAGTCCAATTAGAATGCGTGAAATGGTACGCAGCATGATTCTCCTCCATATGTAAGTGAATAGTGATCAGTTTTTTTTGCTCTGTGTAAATCAATTGTGATACCTAATTATAATAACCAACAATGTACTGTATTCAAATGCACTTCTTTCTGAACTTTCCACCTTCCGTCAGTCGTCAGCTCCCTCCCATCGCCACCGCTATGGCGATCGCCTGCGCGTGTGTATGGCTCAGGCTCAGCGACCAGGTCTCCAAACCCTGCTCATCGGCTAACACTTTCGCTGCGCCGTTCAGGCACAGTACAGGGGCTTTCTGGTCATCGCGCAGGATCTCGATCTCGTGCCAGGTAACCGGACCGATTCCACAGCCCAACGCCTTGGCTACGGCTTCCTTTGCGGCAAAGCGAGCCGCCAGCGAAGCCGGGTGGCCTCCTACTTCAGCCAGTTCCCTGGCGGTGAAAATCCTCTCCAGGATATGATCCCCGTGTCTGCCCACAGCCCCCTCAAAACGCTCAATTTCTATGATATCGATCCCTGTTGCCAGTCTGGACAAGCTTTCTCCTCTGGTATATACAGATTATCTACGGACCCGCGATAGCGATTCCCATGCAGTGGGGATCCAGATAGCTGTTGGCGGTTTCCAGCACATCCTCGGGTGTCACAGATCGGATCAAGTCCGGATAGCGCTGCAGGTAATCCAATCCCAAGTTATAGCGCTCCATGTTAATTATCACCGACGCTACACCCGCGTTCGACTCAAGCGAGAGCGGCAAACTGCCGACAAACTGCGTCTGGACATCATCCAGTTCACCCCGGCTCACACCCTCATTGACAAAACGGGATATCTCTTCCAGTATCAGGTCCACCGCACGAGCGACGTTTACCGGGTCGACACCGGCGGATACGTACCAGGGACCGGGTCCCAAGCCGCCACCCAGACTGCTGTATGCGTAATACGCCAATCCGGCCTGATCGCGCACTGATGCACCGATCCTGCCCATCATCCCAAACTGACCCAGCACGCTGTTCCCCAGAGAAGCTGCGACATAATCCGAAGCGCTGCGTGCCGGTCCTGCTGCACCGAGTACGATGTCCGCCTGTGATTTGCCAGGAATTTCGACTCCCCGTTGGATGACCTCCGTCAGCGGTCTGAGCAGTGGAAGTGTCGGCGGTTCAGGCTGCTGCGGGTTCTGCCAGTCGCCGAAGAAACGAGCGATCTGATCTACGATCTGTCCTGGATCAACCGCACCCACAACCGTCACCACCATGCCGCGCGGTCCATAATACCGCTGGTGGAACCCCACCAGGTCCTCTCTGGAAATCGCTGAGACTGTTTCAGGATATCCTTCTTCAGGTCGGCTGTAAGGATGTCCATCGTAAACAATTTGATCGAAAGTCAGCGAGGCCATCTCGCGGGTTTGTTGCGACCTGATCGCCAGCCCGGTCAGGATCTGGGTGCGCAGGCGTTCTACCTGCTCATCCAGGAAGTTTGGTTGGCGCAGCGATTCGGCCAGCAGCTCCAGTAATAGATCAATATCTTCAACCAGCGCACGCCCAGTAAAACTGACCAGATGGACACCACCGCCAATACCCAGGCTTGCGCCAGCCGATTCCAGCAAATCATATATTTGAAAGAAGTCGCGTTTATCGGTCCCGCGCATCAGGGCAGAGGCACAGAAATCCGCCAATCCAAGTAATTCATCCGGGTCATTTATACCCCCTGCGGGTAAGTAGCCATTGATCACCACCGATGGACTGTTAAAATTTGCCCTACCCAGGACTACAATCCCGTTTGGAAGCACCACGCGCATGATGTCATCTGGTCCTGGCAGTGAGAGAGTCGAAGAGGTTGAGGCGTCCGGATCGTTATTCAGTGAAGTTGGCGGCATTTTAAATTATCCTTTCAGCCGTTATTTCCAGTCGGAAGGTAGAAGCCAAGAGTACGGTTCTCCCGGCGCATATAGTTACGCGCGACACGCTGCACGTCACGCGCAGTAACAGTTGAGAGCTTCTCCAGATATTGTTCGAACCACTCGTAATCCGCAAACATCTCGGCATATCCCAGCCAGGCAGCCTGATTGGTGATGCTCTCGGTGCCGTACGCAAAAAGCGCCCGTGCCTGCTTGACAGCCCTGGATACATCTTCCTGGGATGGTGGCGAATCCTGCAGGCGCTGGATCTCCGCGTCCAACGCAGCGGCCACCTGCTCTGCAGTGCGGTCCGGTCTAACGACAATCGTGACCGTATACAGATACGGGTCGATCGTAGAATACAGACCACCACCCACACTTACGCCCAATTCTTTATCGACAAGCGCCTGGTACAGGCGTGAGGTTTTGTTCGAGATACCACCCCCAATAATATTTGGGCTGCTTGGCCCGGTAAGCAAACTGCCCATAACTGTCAGCGCCCAGATGTCCTCGTGAACAGCAGGCGGTACGTGCCAGAATACCTTTACATAGGTAGTCTCACCGGGACCTTCGACCCGGACAGGTTGTTCCTCCGTTTGAGCTGGCTCTAACTGTTCCTGCTGCGGTGTTTCATCGCCCCGGGGTACGTTCTCATACAACTCCTGCAGCCGCGTCAGCATTTCTTGTGTATCAAAATCACCCGCAACAGCAACGACGGCATTGTTGGGAACGTAATATGTGCGATAATGTTGATACAGATCTTCACGCTGTATGGTGCGAAGGTCATCCATTTCACCGATCACTTCATTCCGATATGGGTGAATTGTGAAGGCGGCTTTATGCAAAGCCTCTGTCAGGCGGAAGAGCGGTTCGTTCTCTGAACCCTGCCGCTCAGAAATAATCACCGTTCGCTCTGCGTTCACTTCATGAGGTTCAAACAGGCTGTTCTGCATTCGGTCAGCTTCCAGCCGCAAAGCCAAGTCAATCTTATCCGCAGGCATGGTCTCAAAATAGGTCGTCCAATCCAGGTAGGTGAAAGCGTTCCAATTCCCCCCCTCTCGCGATATCATTTTATCTAATACATTATTCGGGAATTCCTCTGTGCCCTTGAACTGCATATGCTCCACCCAGTGAGAAATACCGGTAATACCCGGAAGCTCGTTGCGCGAGCCCACCCTGTACCAGACCCATTGGCTGATAATCGGAGCAGTGTGGATTTCCTTTAGAATAATGAGCAGTCCATTCGTTAATATATGTTTTGTTACAGTCGCTTCCATCACTCCTCACAGTAAGCAGTTTTTATTTGTCAGATGATTCGTGATTACCAATCCAAATCGCTACTTATTCGATCAAACCAATATAACACGAAAAGAACAAAATGGTGTCGATCATTCAAACCGCCTGTGTCTGACCAAATAATTTTACATCAGCCGTAACAGGTTATAGTGATTTTTGACACTTGTTTATTCATAATGGAGAGAATATAATCCTATTAGTGACTCATTTCACAGAAGGGTCCACACATTAACTACAAAAGCAATTAAGTTCATCAAATTTCAAAAATTTAAAGGAGTAAGGAGAGCATTGTGACCACAGAAACTCAGGACAAACACCTTGTTGCCGTCGTTGGTGCTGGGCCAGCAGGTCTGTACGCATCCGGATGTCTGGCGTCTGCTGGGGTTCGTACCGTTCTGCTCAACCGCGATATCAAACCGGGAGGTCTCGCCGAGTACGGCATCTATCACGACAAGCATAAAATGAAAGAAGGACTGCGGAAGCAATTCCGTAAGATCCTGGCCATGCCGGAGATTGAATATTTTGGGAACGTCACCGTAGGCACGGAGACCGGACTCAGTCTGGAAGACCTGCAAAATCTTGGTTTTCAAGCCATCATCGTCACGGTCGGCGCACAGGGCACAAAATGGCTCGGTTTGCCCGGCGAAGAGCTGCAGGGTGTCTATCATGCCAAAGACGTCGTCTACTATTACAATGATCTGCCGCCATTCAGCACAATGGAGTACCATATCGGCAAACGGGTGGCGATCATTGGTGTGGGCAACGTAATGATGGATATCGCCCATTGGTGCGTGCGCGACCTGAAAGTAGACGAAGTGATCGCCGTGGCCAGGCGAGGTCCGGCGGAGGTCAAGTTCACCAAGAAAGAGATGCAGAACGTGGGAGCCAATCTTGACACAGCCGACCTGGAAAAAGAAATCGAAAGTGTCTCCGCCAGGATGGAAGCCGTTGATCAGGATCCGCGAGCCGCAAAAGACTTTATCCTTTCTGGTTTGCCCAAAGCCCTGGAGCCTGTGTCGGACACGGTCTTCAGCTTCAGTTTCCTGTCATCCCCATGCCGCATCCTGGGCGACGAGAACGGGAAGGTTGCTGGTTTAGAAGTGGAAGATACCAAACTGGTGCTCGTCGACGGAGTCACGAAAGCGCGCGGTCTCGACACCAGGGAGGTGTTAGATGTTGACACCGTGATATTCTGCATTGGAGATAAAGTGGACGATAAATTCGGCTTGCCCATCCAGTGGAATGAATTCGTCAAGAATCCCAATCCGCAATATCCTATCGATGACATTTCCTTCGAAGCTTTCGATCCAGAAACCGAAACCCCCATAGAAGGTGTGTTTGTGGCTGGTTGGTCGCGCGAAGCCAGCAACGGTCTGGTAGGCGTGGCACGCAAAGACGGCATAAAGGGCGCCCAGGCAACATCGAAATATTTAGAAAATGTGCCTGCGCAAAGCGATCCATCGAAAATTATAGCTGAACTGAAGCAGGTGCTCGAACAAAGAGAAGAACCCTTTGTAACCAAAGATGATGTCATCCGATTAGAAGAAATCGAAAAAGCTGAGGCTGAGAAACGGGGGCTAGAAACATATAAGATGAAGACCAACCAGGAGATGCTCGACAGCCTGGGAAGTTTGTAAAATAAAAAGGGGCTGACTAAAGAGGTCGGTAGGGCAGGTTTCCATACCTGCCTGGTGGCGGCTAAGAAAGCCGCCCTACACCTTTTAGGTCAGCCCTCGACACCACATGGGACAATCACTATCTATTCCGCTCAGGGATCGGAACCAGCAGGATAAAGCCCACGACAACAATTAACTCACCAATCATCACGCCAACCACCTGCCAGGGACCAAAATAGGGGATCTTTGGGAACGGATGGGTGCCGAAGCCAAACACGTCCGCCATACCGGTAAACACTGCAATTACATACCCTGTGCTTACTAAGCGCAATCCGAAATCGGCTGCGATTGTCTTCTGTCTGCCGTTCCAAAGGGTGTTCAAGGTTATGTAGCCACCCACACAGATCATCGCAAGACCGACAAGGAACACAGCGATCTGTACGAAACCCAACACCGGACTGCGGTCCATACCGAATAGAGATGGTTCGGCGCCCAATATAAAGGTTATCAAACCGATGAGCATAATTATTAAACCAAACCTTATGCGGAACTGTCGAGCGTTCTTTCCAGGTTGTCTCTCACTCATAAGCGTAATGGCAGAACCTCCCGTACAATTCGCAGCCAATTCCCACCCATAATCGCTTCGATATCGCTATGCGAATAACCTTTCTCAACCAGTAAAGGCACCAGTTTCTGCAGATCAGCGATTGTATCGATTTCTACCGGTACGGATTGTAAGCCAAAACCGCCATCATAATCGCTGCCGATACCAACATGCCGCGCATCCCCTGCCAGTTGACACACATAATCGATCTGAGCGGCTGCGCGATCCAGTGTGACATGCTCACGACCATCCGCGCGCTTCCAGCCCTCCAACAAGAAAGCATTGGCAGGGACGATGCCAATCACCCCGTCTCGTTCCAGGATTCCCTGGATTACTCTATCCGTCAGGTGGCGGTTGCTGTCTGATCCTTCTAACAGCGCCAGCGCGTTGCTGTGCGTCGCTACAATTACGCCCGAGTAAGCGCCCAGTGCCTGCAAAGCCGCCGGTTCATCCATATGGCTCAGGTCAAGCCCAAAACCAAGGTCGGACATCCCCTCCAGCAGTTCGTAACCATCCTTTGTCAGCCTGCCCGGCTCACGAGTGCCCCCGCAAAACCGATTTCCCGCCCACGCCGGTCCGATCAATCTCACACCAGCCTGCCACCATTCCTCCAGGTTTCCGGCTTCTCTAACACCTTCCGCCCCTTCCATCAAGATTACCAGTCCGACAGGATGATCCTGTGATCCCTGTGCATCCTGCTGCCAGTTGGACAGCATGCTCTCCAGGTCAGCCAGAGTCTCAATCAGGCGAAATTGCTCGGGGTGCTCATCCATCAAACGATGGTAATGGTCAAGCTGTGCCCGATAGCGCTCATACGCCTGGCGTTCATCCACGTAGGACTGCGTATCCCAGGAACCCAGCTTGGCGCGCAGCGGTGCAGCAAACAAGGTTGAGAAAATGATCGCCACCCGCCCACGTTGATAGTCCGCCCAACCGAGCAGCGTGTCTCCATTGACCTCAGGCGCGAGAGAGCCACGCTCGGAGCGGCGTGTTTCAGCGGCAGACAGCACATAATCACGATCAAACGTAAGCATGTTCCACGCCAGATCCTGGTGAGCGTCAACGATCAGCATCCTGCCACCTCTGTTTTTGTCAACCGGTCTGATATCTGGCGATCTATCTTACCCATCGGGTACTCCATCAGCTCTTCTGCTCTCACCCAGCGTAATTCATCAACCTGGATTGGCTGCGGGTCATCTCCATTGCGAATGGTGCACAGGAACGCGTGCAGGGTGACCCTGAAGTGAGTATAGGCATGATGGAAAACGCCAAAAGATTCGTTAACATCGATTTCAACCGCCAGTTCCTCGTATATCTCCCGTTGCAAGCAAGATACCAACTCTTCACCAGGTTCCTGTTTACCACCGGGGAACTCCCACATACCGCCTAATAGACCATCCTGAGGTCTCAGGGCAATCAGCACCTGATCACGGCGCGCAATAACTGCCGCAGTGACCGTGTGATGGGGGATGGCAGGTTTAGCCAGCCGCACTGGACGCTCTTCCTGAACCCCCAGCGCAAAAGACATGCATATATTCACGAATGGACAGCCGCGGCAATCCGGGCTGCGCGGAGTGCAGACTATGGCTCCCAGATCCATCAATGCCTGATTGTAGGCACCTGCTTTACCAACCGGCAGGTTCTCTGCAGCCAACGACCACAATTTACGCTCACCAACTCCCGAGCGGATTGGATCCGTCATATTGAAGCAGCGCGCCAGCACCCGGCGGATATTGCCATCCAGTGCTGGTTCATCCAATCCATAAGCAATCGAAGCGATCGCGCCTGCGGTATAAGCTCCGATACCCGGCAGCCGCCGCAGTTCTTCGGGATCGCGCGGCAGCTCTCCATGATGTTCATCCATCACAATCTGGGCTGCGCGATGAAGGTTGCGGGCGCGTCCGTAGTAGCCCAATCCTTCCCACAGAGAAAGCACCTGGTGTTGAGAAGCGTTTGCCAGGGCAGAGATAGTTGGGAAACGAGACATCCAACGTGCATAGTACGGAAGGACAGTCTCGACCCGAGTCTGCTGGAGCATAACTTCTGAAACCCAGACTGCATACGGGTCAGTGTTGCTGCGCCAGGGCAGTTCGCGAGCGTGCTGTTTATACCAGCTAAGGAGCAGATCTGAAAAGATAAAACTGGTCACATCTGAAATCCGGTGCGGGAAGGGACAACTTTATATTCAAAGTTCTCTACAAAATCCAACAGCTTCCCTGTCAGACCCTCCCAATCATCAGACTGAAGCACGTTCTGCAGTACAGACATATTTTCCATCTGCGCGGCAGTCATTATTTGAGGATGTTCTCCATACATGGTATACCAGGCATCGCTGGGCTCCATACCCAGGCTCTGAAGCCCCGGTATGAAATCGCGCACCACAAACTCAAAATACTCCTGCTCACGACCGGGGAGTATGTCCCAGGTCATCAATAGCTTAATCGTCACAGCAACCGCTCCTCAACAAGAAGGATCATTAACGTGCGTAGGAAAGCAAGACCACCCGCGATTCTTTGGGGATCGATCCACGACCGAGCTTTAGTGATGGCTGTGTTTCTAATTTACCCACACCCATCTCTTTCAAGAATTTGTCCACAGAGGTGAGTTCAATTTTGCTGTCGGGTGTGCTGTAATGCATCGGGACGATAATTCCTGGTTCAATCAGGCTGACGACCTCCGCTGCTTTGGCCGCGTTCAAGCTCCCCCCACTCCCCACCGGCACTAACGCCACATTCACGTTGCCCAGGGCTTCGATCTCAGTCTGACTCGGCACCCGAGATAAATTACCAAGGTGCGCGATTGTCACACTCTCATAATCGAATACGTACAGAAGGTTGCGCTTCTCCTTCTTTGCACGATCCCCGCGACCATTTGTCTGTACTGCCGTGATGCACACACCACCGATTTCATACTCTCCTGGAGTGTTGATCAGCCTGTATCCACTTCGAACCGCTTTCAGATAATTGTGCCCCTGATCATCTTGACTGACCGTTACGATGTCTGCTTTCAGCTTCAGCGTTTGGTAACCTACAATGGTGCTGTCATATGGATCAGTAACAACAGCGGCCATGCCCCGATCTGCCAGCCGAAAACATGATTGTCCATACCAGGTTATTTCCATAGAACTCCTCAAATTGCTAATCCTTCATTATGACCGGCAGGTAATTCGTGACGAGTGATGGAATCGGGAAGCTGCTGGCAAATTTCAGATCAAGGCTCGTCGCGTCGTAATAGCTGATGCCGGGCTGCCCGCTAACAGACAACGCCAACGAACAGTAGCTGCCTACATCACCAAAGCTGTCAACAACTTCAATATTCCAGACACCACCTTGCCTGACTGCATACTTGAGATCCCCGTTGGTGTAATCGTAATAACTGATGTGAGGGTCACCGATGTTGTCGGATGCCAGTGAGCTGAACTCACCCACAACACCCGCTGAATCAACAATCTGCGTGCTCCAGATACCACCGGACTTGGCAGCGAACTTCAGGTCTTCGTTTGTTTCATCGTAATAACTGATCTGTGGTTGACCGAATACGGACATCGCCAATGAAGCGAACTGACCAACGTCTCCGGCGCTGTCCACCACTTCATACAACCACACATCTGTCGGTGAGAGATAGGCATATTTAAGATCATCGTTGGTTTCATCGTAATAAGCGATGTAAGGCTTATTTAAATTATCCACGGCAATCGAAGAGTACTTGCCCACATCTCCATCATCGTCGAGCCACTTCCTTATCCAGCTATAGCCGTCCCAATGTGCGTATTTCAGTTCCTCATCGGTCGCGTCATAATAGCTGAAATGCGGTCTACCGAATGTATCCAACACCATAGATACGAACTGCCCAACATCATCGGCGCTGTCAACGGTCGAAAAATGCCATACACCATCCCACCAGGCGTATTTCAGATCGCCATTCGTGGCATCGTAATATGCAATGCGCGGCCTGCCGTTGGCATCAACCTGAATGGATGAGTACTGACCTACGGTACCCTGGCTGGCTACGACTTCCGTAGACCACATACTTCCCACACCCCTGGCATATTTCAGGTTGTCGCCAACGTCACTGAAATAGCTGATATACGGAAAGTCGCCGCTGCTGAGAGCCAGGGATGTCGCCAGGCCAACATTCCCCGACGTGTCGATGCCTGTCGCATCCCAACTGCTGCCATCGTAATGCGTGTAATACAGGACGCCTGTATCAACATGGTAAAAGCTGATACCCGGAAGATCGTTTTTATCGTAAGCGACCGATGTAAAACGACCGACTTCGCCTTCATGGTACAGCGTCTTCACGCTCCAGCCGCCCCCACTGGAAGTGGCATGCTTCAGATTCCCTTCCCCCTCATCATAATAACTGATTCTGATCTCATTCTTACTGTTGATCGCAATCGAGGTGTCCCATCCCGCCTCGCCATCGTTATCTACGGTCACTCTGTTCCATGCACCTGTTTTGTTGGTGGCGTACTTGAGCTTATATTCCCCATACGAAAAATCCAGATAGCTGATGTGGACTCTGTTGTTACTGTCGAGCGCGATCGAAGTGAAAGAACCCACGTGTGGGCTTGACTCAGGACCTTCATCGACTGTTTCAATTTCCCAATTTACTCCGCCATCGTTTGATCTGGCATACTTCAGATTGTCGTATTTCTCGCTCATGTAGCTGATATATACACGCTCCGAATCGTCCACCGCAATCGAAGACCAGGAACCGACGTCGGTCTCGGTGCCTGGGTCTCGATCAACCTGGGGGTTGATATACCACGTTGCGCCATCCCAGTTCGCGTACCTCAGGACACCGTTTTGGTCGTCGTGGTAGCTGATATGGACGACATTTGTTTCATCAACAGCGATAGAAGAATAGCGCCCCACGCCGTATTGAGCGTCAGAGGTCGTCATTTCTGATCTGTCCTCCAACAATCCTGGATTCGTGCGCATGAGCAGGTCTTTGAGCTCCGGAGATTTCTCGACA
>JAUXFR010000234.1 GCA_030622805.1 Anaerolineae bacterium
GAAGGCGATTTCATGATATGCGGTTAATATTCAGGCAGACCCATCTACCCATGCGGAATTCCAGGTTGATCATAATAATTCCAATCATGCTCCTTGCGCTGGCAACCTGCAGCCCACCGAATTCTGATACAGGAGTACCAGGCACCACACCACCATCAACACACACCGTCCCCAAGAATTCATTACTATCTACAAGTCCCACTGTCCAGCCAACAACGGTCGTTCCAATTGCTACGGAAACCACATACCGGGAGCCCAAAGAGAATTCAAAAATTCGATCACTAGCACACCCATCCAGCACAAGCACTTCAGAGCGAGTTATCAAAGAAACTGAACGACCAACTGAGATTCCACCCTCGCCTACAACAAGACCCAGTGATTGGATGGATATGCCTGTTATACCGGTTATCAGCGAGAATGCCCGTCAAATATACCAGCGCGGTCTGGAGATGGGAAATGATCCACACGCATTCTCAAAAGTCGGTGACTGCCAGAATGTGCCTTCTTATTTCATGGCAGTCTTTGATGGATCCCCGGAGTATTACCGGCTCGGGGAGTTTGAGCACTTGCAGGATACCATCGATTGGTTTTCTGGTTCGTACGCACGCGAAAGTTTAGCGGTTCGTGGTGGTTACAATGGAGCTGCTTTATTAAATCCGCTCATGGCAAATCGGGAAGTCTGCGAAATAAATGAAGGCCCTCTGGCTTGTGAGCTGCGCCACAATCGCCCCAGCATTGCCATAATCAGCCTGGAAACCTGGTGGTCGAAGAAGCCAGCAGAAAAATATGAGCAGTACCTGAGACCTGTGATTGAATATACCATCGATCATGGTACCGTACCAATCCTGGCGACCAAAGCGGACAACCTTGAAGGCGATAACAGCATCAACGCGAAAATTGTTGAGCTTGCCTGGGAATACGATATTCCATTGTGGAATTTCTGGAAGGCAGCCCAACCGCTGCCCAATCACGGTTTAGGCGAAGATAATTTCCACCTCACTTACGCTAAGAATTACTTTGACGACCCCAGGCGAATGCTGAGCGGCTGGCCGATGCGCAATTTAACTGCCCTGCAGGCCCTGGATTCTGTCTGGCGTGGTGTAGCGGAAGTAGAAAATACAGAACCATAACGCTGCTTGCCATCAGGAGGGGTAAAGCTGTACATTTGTGCTATAATCGTCAGAAGATTATGGCTCAAAAGTCTACTACAAATAGAAAGAAGAGCAGTTCAAGCCGCAAGAAGACATCCAGCAAGGCGAAACAATCAACGCGCAAGCGCACACCTTCCAGTTCCAAGACGGGGCGCAAGTCGAGCAGCAGATCTACAAGCTCTGGCACTAGAAAATCTACAAAAACCCGCAAATCTACACGTCAGGCGATATCCCTGGATCGACAGCTCGACATTGTGGGTATAGTCCTGTCACTGATCGGGCTGCTCACTCTTCTCGTAATGATTTCACCCATTAAAAGTGGGATTACGGAAGGTTGGATGTCTTTCCTGGGCATGCTCTTTGGTGTGGGTGCCTATCTCTTCCCATTCGCTCTGCTCATCGTTGGTTTATGGTTGGTGCTCCGCAAATTTGAGAGCGTACCACGATTAGCTGTTGATCGTTTCTTGGGTTTCACCCTGCTGTTCATACTTCTGCTTGCCAGCACACACTTTGTTTTCGCTAATTTTATCCAACCCGATCAGGATATTTTCAGGATCGCGTTGGATGGATCTGGTGGCGGATACCTGGGTGCAGCGATAACCGCCGGATTAGAAGCCGCTCTCGGCAGTGGTGGTGCAGCTATTGCCCTAATCGCTTTGCTGGTTGTCTCTCTGATACTGGCGTTTCGTATCACGGTCTGGGATATGGTCGACTGGATCCCGCCCTATTTCTACCGTTTTCAGGATTGGGCAATCGAGAGATCCGCCGAACTGCGCAGCCGCAGACAATCGGCGGACGGTAAACCAGCTTATTATCCGGAATACACACCTCCGGTAACGAAAGAGACATCGATAGGCGTCCAAAAGAACGCTCCCCCGACCGGCTTCAACATTGATCAGACCGGCACATTGGTACAGGAATGGGTGCTGCCTCCCATCGATCAAATCCTGGATTCTGGGTTGAAGATGGAGAAAGATGCTGAGGCGGATAAGAACCGGGCTCGCGTCATCGAAGAGACACTGGCATCGTTCGGGGCACCTGCGAAAGTTGTAGAGATCAACGCGGGACCGACAATCACCCAGTTTGGTGTGGAGCCTCTCTATCTCGAATCCCGCAGTGGACGCACCCGCGTACGGGTTGGAAAAATCGCCGCGCTGGTGGATGACCTGGCATTGGCGCTATCTGCACGCACTATCCGCATCCAGGCACCGGTGCCCGGTAAGGGGTACGTGGGTATCGAGGTGCCCAACGATGAGATCACACTGGTTGCGCTGCGCGATGTGATCGAAAGCCAGGCATTTAGCCGCCTGACTTCACCGCTGCGTTTCGCTCTGGGTCAAAATGTGGCAGGCAACGCCATGGCGGCTGATCTTTCCGTCATGCCGCACCTGCTGATCGCCGGCGCCACTGGTTCCGGCAAGAGCGTATGTGTGAACTCGCTGATCTGCTGCCTGCTCATGCACAACACACCAGATGATCTGCGCCTGGTGATGGTAGACCCCAAGCGGGTTGAACTGACCAACTACAACGGTGTCCCACACCTGCTTGCGCCGGTTGTTGTCGAGCTGGAGAAAGTGGTCTCCGCGCTACAGTGGATCCTGCGCGAGATGGACATGCGCTACCAGAAACTGGCCGAGTCCGGCTGCCGTAATATCAAGGAGTACAACGCCAGAGTGGAATCGCAGAACGGCGTGAAACTTCCTTATCTGGTGGTGATCATTGACGAACTGGCAGATTTGATGATGTTGGCTCCAGATGATACTGAACGTTCTATCACTCGTCTGGCTCAGCTAGCACGCGCCACCGGCATCCACATGGTCATCGCCACCCAACGCCCGTCCGTAGATGTGGTCACCGGTCTGATTAAAGCCAATCTCCCGGCGCGCATCGCTTTCGCCGTAGCATCAGGTGTCGACAGCCGTGTGATCCTGGATCAGCCTGGCGCTGAACGCCTGCTCGGGCGTGGTGATATGCTCTTCCAGTCTCCCGATGCGCCTGCACCAGTGAGACTGCAGGGGGTGTTCGTTTCGGATAACGAAATCTTCAGCCTGGTGAATTACTGGCGTGGGTTGGCTGGAGTTTCCCAACCTGCACCATCCTTTCACGGCGGTACCGTCGACGCAATTAGTCCCGGCCTGCCGCTCAAGCAGATGACCTTTTGGGAAGAAGACACACCCCGCGAACCAGACGATCCTCTTTACATCGAAGCC
>JAUXFR010000032.1 GCA_030622805.1 Anaerolineae bacterium
AACAGCGATAAATAATCCAATGAAAAAGAAGAGTGTTGCCCACTCGATGTCTCCAACGACGCTCTGAACATCTTTCTGCGTCCACAATAACAAAATCACTGCACCACCGAGTGCGATCGTTGCTGGTTCCAGGTGGAATACACCATGAACCATAAATCCAATCATGACTAACCCCATAACAACGCCGCTCTTAAGTAGTGCATTTTTATCCGTTAACAATGTTGATGTGTCCAGCGCTTCAAGCTCTTCCATTGCTTCCTGATTTTTACTCCATTGATCACGAAACCATATCCACAGTACGCCAATAAAGAAGATCATAATAACGATTATTACTGGACCCAGATTCACTAAAAAAGTCAGGAAATCAATATTTGCTGCACTGCCGATTAAAATATTCGGGGGATCTCCAATAAGTGTAGCCGCACCACCAATATTAGATGCCAGAATTACAATAATCAGATACGGTATTGGGTTTATCTTTAGATTTGATGCTACAAACAAAGTCACCGGTGCGAGCAGGATTACGATGGTTACATTATCCAACAAAGCGGATGTGATAGCCGTTACAATAGCGAGCATTACTATTATTCGAAATGGATCCCCTTTTCCCCAAACGACTGCTTTTACAGCAATCCATTGGAAAACACCTGTTTCTCGTAAAACATTTGCGATGATCATCATCCCTGCAAGTAGAAAGATCACATTCCAATCGATAGCATGGAAAGCTTCTTCTTGAGATAAGACACCCAGTATGATCATCAGGATGCCGCCCAGAAGCGCGGCCAATGTCCGATCGATTCTTTCTGTAACGATTAATGCAAACGTAATTATGAATATTCCACCCGCAAGCAATACCTCGTTCATATTCTATTTCCCCTCTTCTTTACCCTTATTGCTCCGCAGGCATACGGCAAGTAGTTCTAATAAATTTATATATCCTATTACACGATATTGATGGTCAACTACGGGTAACCCAGTTAATTTGTTCTCGTGCATTCGATCAAACGCATCAAAAATTGTATCATCGCTGAATACCCAAACTGGATCTTGCATAGCGTCCTTTGCAGTACGCATGCGAGACATCTCAGCAAACTTCATTGCATGGTCGAGGTTTGACAATTCACTTAAAAATTCCTCAGGCATAATATGGAAGAACAAATCATCGGTTAGCCGCCGCAAGCCGAGCAGACCGATCAGTCGACCATCCTCTTTTACCACAGACGCAACATGAGAATTCGGATGTTCGATCATCGCTAGAGCCACTTCATTGAGTGGCGTACTGCTATCAACGATCGTAGGTTTCAGCTTCAAGATATCAACAACTACAGATACAGGCGTATTCCGTTGAATAAACCACTCTGATTGCACACCGGTTGAAGGCGCACTATCTTCAGTCTGAACAGGTTTTTCTTTATGCAATCCTTTAACAACTGTTATGGGTAAAGCCAAGACCAACCCGGTTTCTGGTTTCTCAAAGCCACCAACGATACGATCCGCCTCTGCTACAGCCTGTTCCATTAATTCTTCGTTATCAACAGCAGCCAACAGGGTGCGGCGGCGAATTTCATCAGCATCAAATAAACGATCGATTGCTCCAAGTCCAACCTGACTCATCCAGGTTGTAACCCGGTGTGCCCCTGTACTCTCGATAATGGTGACACCAGAAACACCGATCGATCTCCAGGTGCTGATGATTTCTGGCATATACTGTATGTTGTCTAGAATAACCATAATTAAATACGCCATTGTGTGCCTCATTTAATCAATCTAAAGGTTTCAGGTTGTTTATGTGGGGATAATCAATATGGGGATATCCATCCGCGCCCTCAAGATGTTATTCGCGACGCTGCCAGTACGCCATTTTATTGCTCGCGTGTATCCATAGGTGCCGATCACGATCAAATCACAGCCTGTCCTCTTGGCATATTGAAGTATACATTCGGCAGGCTTTCCTTTTTCAATCGCTGTTTCGACATCCAATCCCTGTGTCCTTAGTGAACTTGTAATTTCTTCCAGGTAATCTTTAACAATGTCCTCGACTTCTTGGTCGACTTTCTCAACAACCGACGGGATTGACATTACGGATGCACGCAGGGGCGGGATCACACGGATAACAATAATCTTCGCATTATGCTTTTGCGCCTCAGAAATTACGAACGGTACTGCTTTCTCCGCAATTTCGGATCCGTCCAATGGTACTAATATCTTTTTAAACATGTTCATCACCTCTTTAGATATAAAGTTATACCATGATATTTGCTCACTGTTCCTTCCTGGGATGAGGATGTTTTTTTGGCTATCATCTTCAATGTATTCAAGGTTGAATCGGCGGTTAAAACCACAGCGATAAATTGCACATCGTCAACCATAGTTGACGCGTCGACCCTGCATCGACTCCAACTTGGATCTGAGTCCACGAAGGTGGTCTTTGTGCTATCCTGAACTGGGTTCAGGCTGCAGCCGTGACCATGTCCTGAGTGAGCGAAGGATCAGTCGCCCGAATTAATCATTGACCTTTGACAGAGTACAAGGTGACTGTCACTTAAAAATTGTCAAAATCTTTTCAACTACCCAGGAAGAGGGATGATTTTAGACTTAAAGTGACAGTCACCTGGGAATCTAACTGATCACTGGTTGCTGATCCCTGTTAGCCGTTCCCCGCCCAACCGCCAAACGCCAATTGCTAACCGCCAACCGCCAACACCCAACCAGCCAACCGCCAATCACGGCGTCGCTTCCGGCTCTGGGTACGCCGGCGGGGCGCTCTCCGGTGTCGGGCTCAGCGCCTCGGCTTCCGCGGCAGTGTTGGGCGCACCGCCCAGCACCCAGCGCCTGAAGATCTCGAGCAGCTCCTCTTTGAGCGCCTTGGTGGGCGGCATCGGGCCGACCTCCGGATCCAGACCGGGCATCTCCTCCCGGCGAATCGACATCAGCAATAGGCTGTTGATGTCACCCGGGATTACGTTGGGGGCGTTGGCACCGCTCTCCATGATCTCTTCGTAAGTGCTCATGAAGTAGTCGTTGTTCTGTTTCCCCTGTCGGTGGCATGAGATGCAGTAGCGCTTGACAATAGCCTGCACGTGAACTTCGTAAGAGGGGATCTCGTCAGGACCCAGGGCGGGTATTGCCGAAGCTAGTGCTGCTTCTTCAGGGATCTCGACCCGGTCATCCCAGGTGTAGCGCATGAAGGTCACGATGGTCTCGATAGCTCCGGGACCCAACTCGCCGCCGTAAGCGCGCCCGAATGGCGTCATCCCCAGGTCGGGTTGCCCGTAGTCGATCACATTGTAGAAAGTCTCGTCCGAACGGGTGTACATCTCATCCTGGCTGCTGATCGACTTTACAACGACCCCCTCCAGTCCTTCAACGCCAACGATCTCACCGCCCTCTCCATCCGGTCCGTGACATTCGACGCAGTGCAGACCGTAGAGCTCCTCGCCAACCACGATTTGCTCCGTTATGGTGCCTGCAATCGTATCCGTCTCTGGTTGGGGAGGGGTTGTAGCCACAGCCAGGATAGTCAGCGCGACGATGCCCAGTACGATCACGGCCATGAGAGAGATAGCGAGTTTCCGTTTGCTCCAGTACCGATTGGGATTGCGGTCGATGAACGGCAGCAGGAACAGCACCAGTATAACCACACCCGGGATCACAGCAGCGCCCACCCATTCGATCGCGCCTGGAACGTACTTGAGGAATTCGAACAGGAACAGGAAATACCATTCAGGGCGTGGGATGTAGGAGGTGTCGCTGGGGTCGGCTTTTGGTTCGTTTGCCACACCAACAAATATCGCCAGACCAACCAGCAGGATGAATAAGCCAAACGCGACGACGGTGTCCTTGTAGATGATATCCGGGTAAAATTTTACGCCCTTTTGTTTTTCTTCAGCGTATCTCTCTTGATAACGTTGTTTTTGTTCTTCGTTCAAGGCTTTACTCCTCCATTCCTTCAATCCTCCTTGGTGGGAATGTATGAGATCCCCAGACGGATGATCAGGTACATGTGGATACCGATCGTTAGAGCGATCAGGGCGGGCAAGAACCAGATGTGTAGGGAGAAGAATCGAGCCAATGTTACGGCGCTGATACCCACTCCACCGCGCAGTACCTGTGTGAGGAAAGGACCGATGATGGGTATTGTGCCAGGTATCTCGGTGCCGACAGTGGTTGCCCAGTAAGCCTTCTGGTTCATCGGAAGCAGGTAACCCGTGAAGCCCATCCCCAGGGTTGCCAGCAGCAGGACAACGCCCGTTACCCACGTCAGCTCTCGAGGATATTTGTACGCCGCGCAGTAGAATGTACGCAGCATGTGGATAAATACAACGATTACCATCAGCGTAGCGCCCCAGTGATGGATGCCGCGGATCAACCAGCCGTAAGCCACGCCGTTCATGATGTATTGAATGCTGTCGTAGGCGTGGTCCGGGGAGGGCACGTAGTATACGGTCAGAAATATCCCGGTGATGCCCTGCAGACCGACGAGGAACAGGCTCGCGCTGCCAAGGGTAAACCACCAGTTGACTTTGGGGATATTACGGTCCAGCACACTATCATAGATGCCGGTCAATCCAAGACGTTCGTCGAGCCAGTTCATTACTTTTGAGGTCATTTTTAAACTTGCTCCAGTTGGATTGACAGGATTCCATCTTCTATTTTGTTTGGATATTGGAACAAAGGACGCGGGGGAGGACCCTTTACGACAATTCCGTCGATATCGAACAGACCATCATGGCAGGGGCAGTGATAGACCTGCTCGTCATCTTGCCAGGTGACGCGGCAGCTGAGATGGGTGCAGAGGTTTGCAAAAGTGGTTACTTGATCCTCTGTTTTTCGATAAACATACACGCCGTAGCTGTTGGCAGTCCTCTCCCAACCGTTCACCGTTGTGCGGGTGAAAGTGAACAGGGTTGGTTCACCAACGGGATAATTTTCCAGAGATCCTAACGCAATCCAGGCGTCTGTTTTCTGCGTGCGCAGCGCTGGTGAGAGCAGGTAGCCGATAGCGGGCAGTCCAATGACCGCCGCCATAATTGCCCCCAGTGCGCCGACTGTGATCGTGACAAATTCGCGACGGCTCATGTGAGGGGATTTTGTCATCTATGCCTCCTGGTCGGGGAATATGGTATACAATGTATTAGTTGTATCGAATAGGACATCGCAAAATTCTACTCGCATTGAGTGGTTTATTAAGTTTCATAAGACCGGCATAAGCCCTCTTCTGACACCATTTCTCAGCCTCAAACCCGGATCATGGATTCAGCGTGAACGCTCATCACAATTATATATCTGAATCTTTCCCCATCATGAGGACTTCTGGAACTAATAATCTATGAGTATTGTCACTTTCCTGGAGAGATGTATGAATGCGATAATAATGATGAAGATAGCTGATTCTGACAAACATTCCATTATCAATCCATTAACCTGGATCGCGAAAGTTTTCTGATAAGGAGACACAGATGGCTCTTAGAAGGAATGTCGGATTAAAGGGGCTGAAATATCGTGGGGGGGGTCCAATGCTTACCTGGGAGCTCCACCGGATCAGCGGTATCTCAATCGCTGTTTTTATCGGCTTGCATGTTTTTGCATCATTCCTGATGCAGCAATTTGGCAGCGATTTCGGTACCACGATGAACATCGTTTATGAGTCGCTCTATTTCCAGATATTTATTTTCTTTGTGGTGATCTGGCATGGTTTAAACGGTCTGCGGATCATCATCCTGGATACGTGGCCGAGGCTCATAGAGTATCAACATGAAGTCACCTGGCTGCAGTGGGTGATTTTCATCGTTATATACGGTCTGACTGTATTTATCATGGTCATGCGCACCATAAGCGGTAGCTGAAGGGAAGGTGAGACATATGAGCACCAGAACGGTTGTCCAGGTTGGCTTCAATCTCGATTTCGCAATGTGGATTTTCACGCGCATTTCCGGCATCACGCTGATCGTATTGGCGATCACCGGCATGGTGGGCGCTTTCTGGCTCGGAGCACGCATCCAGATGGATGTTGCCACCCTCATGCGCTGGACATTTTTCCCCAATCCCAACCATGTGATCAACAGTGACATCCCCGACCTCATCCCGGGATGGGCGAACGCATACTGGCAGATCATGCAGATGATGATCGTCTTCTTCGGGGTAACCCACGGTATGAACGGGTTGCGAGTGGTGATCGAAGATTATCTCACGGAATCCTGGTGGCGCACCTTTTGGCGAGGATTGATTTTCTTTTTGTGGCTGTTTATGATGATTTTAGCTGTGTACGTCATACTGGCTTCGTAGGGTCAGGAGATAAGAATGAATAATTACCATCAATATGACATCATTGTAGTGGGGGCAGGCGGCGCTGGATTGATGTCGGCGCTTTATGCCTCGAAGAAAGCGAGCACGGCTGTGCTCAGCAAGCTTTATCCGACTCGCTCCCACACCGGCACGGCTCAGGGCGGTGTGGGAGCTGCGCTGGGAAACATTGAAGAAGACCATCCCGAGTGGCACACCTTCGATACCGTCAAGGGCTCCGATTACCTGGGAGATCAGGATGCGATCGAGTTCATGTGCAGCAAAGCAGTGCCGATTGTATATGAACTGGAGCACATGGGGCTGCCATTCTCCCGCACGCCCGATGGTACTATTGCCCAGCGACCGTTTGGCGGGCACACCAACAACATCACCGGCATGCCCGTGCCGCGCGCCTGCTATTCGGCAGACCGCACCGGGCACATGATCCTGCAAACGCTCTATCAGCAGTGCATCAAACAAAATGTGCGCTTTTATGATGAGTTCCAGGTGCTGGATGTTCTGATCGAAAACGGTGTGACCGCTGGTGTGGTAGCGATCGAGCTGGCAACCGGCGAGCTGCATGTCTTCCATGCCAAGGCGGTCATCTTCGCCACAGGTGGACATGGACGTGTTTGGGAGATCACATCCAATGCATACACGTATTCTGGCGATGGTGTTGCAATCACCCTGCGGCGCGGCATCCCTGCAGAAGATATGGAATTCTTCCAGTTTCACCCCACCGGAATCTATAAGATGGGCATCCTGATCACCGAGGGTGTGCGCGGGGAGGGTGGTGTGCTGATCAACGATGAGGGCGAGCGTTTCATGAACACATACGCTCCGACGGTGAAGGACCTGGCCTCACGTGATATCGTCAGCCGGGCCATGTATCTTGAAATGCGAGATGGGCGCGGTATTAATGGCAAACGCTACATGTACCTGGATATGCGACCCGAAACGGTGAATAAGTACGCAGCAGAGGACGGACGTAAGCGTCCGGACGGCTCTCCCTATATCGTAACCGGCGAAGAAATGCTTTCCAAGCTGCCGGACATCGTCGACTTTGCCCGCACCTACCTGGGTGTGGATCCGGTCACCCAGCCCATGCCGGTGCAGCCAACCGCGCATTACGCTATGGGCGGCATTCCTACAGATATGTATGGGCGCGTGGTGATCGACGCTGAGAATACAGTCCTGCCGGGTATGTATGCGGCTGGGGAGGTGGGCTGCGTTTCGGCGCACGGCGCCAACCGTCTGGGGACCAATTCGCTTCTCGATATCCTGGTGTTCGGCAAGTACGCCGGTCTGGATGCGGTCGAATATTCGCACAAAACGGGTTTCGAAACCCTGCCAGCAGAACCGCTGGAATTCACCCAACAGCAGCTCGAAGAACTGCGCAGCAGTAAGGGGGATGAAAGAGCTTCTGACATCGGTGAGGAAATGAAGAGCGTGATGAACGACTATGTCGGTGTGTTCCGCACGGAGGATGGCATGAGCAAGGCGGTAGAGAAAGTGCGCCAGCTCAAAGAGCGTTTCAAGCAAGTCCAGTTAGGGGACACGAGTCGCATCTTCAATACAGAGCTGATTTCGAATTGGGAGTTGGGCAACCTGCTGGACCTGGCGGAAGTTACCGCTGTATCAGCGCTGGCGCGTAAGGAAAGCCGCGGAGCGCACGCACGTGAGGATTTTCCCAAACGCGACGATGAGAACTGGATGAGCCATACGCTGGTATGGATGCGGGATGGAAAGGTTGAACTGGATTACAAACCGGTCGTGATCACAAAGTTCGAACCCATGGAACGGGTGTACTAATCGGGAGGCACTTATGAAAGTAACATTGAAGGTCTTTCGCTACAATCCTGAGACAGACGATAAGCCGCACTACGATAAATTTGTGGTTGATGCAGAACCCACCGACAGGATACTGGACCTGTTGGAATACGTGAAGGGCTATCAGGATGGTACGCTCTCTTTCCGCCGCTCCTGTGCCCACGGTATCTGCGGGTCGGACGCTGTGCGCATCAACGGCGTCAACCGCCTGGCCTGCAAAGTGCTGGTGCAGACGCTGCGTTCCAAGAAAATCACCGTCGAGCCGATTCTGGGACTGCCGGTTATCAAAGACCTGATCGTTGACATGGAGTCGTTTTTTGATCACTACCTTTCTGTGATACCTTACTTTGTCAACGATGAGCCGCCCCCCATGAAAGAACGGCTGCAGAGTCCTGAGCAGCACGAGCGCTTCGAAGACACGACCAAGTGCATATTGTGCGCCTGCTGCACTACTTCCTGCCCGTCTTTTTGGTCCAGCGAGGAGTACATCGGACCGGCAGCGATTGTGACCGCTCACCGTTTTATCTTCGACAGCCGCGACCGGGCCGGCGCAGAGCGGCTGCGAATATTGAACGACATTTTCGGCGTCTACCGCTGCCATACGATCTTCAACTGCACCGATGCCTGCCCGCGCGAAATTGAAGTGACGCGCGCCATCGGAGAGGTGAAAAAGGCGATTGCGATCGGGAAGATTGATTGATAGAATGCTGATCGCATAAGCGCCTGATTTTACATTCCGGTTTGCAGATGCCCGCAGATTATTTTTATTCATCTGTGGGATGCGCGTTCCAGTCTCTCTCACTCTGGTATAATCTCTTTGCTGCCCCAGTAGCTCAAATGGATAGAGCGAAGCTCTCCTAAAGCTTAGGTTGTGGGTTCGAATCCCTCCTGGGGTAC
>JAUXFR010000213.1 GCA_030622805.1 Anaerolineae bacterium
ATTTTCCATTCTAGTTTAGATAATAACAAGTTGAATTATCCGTCGATTACGGGTACTTCGTCGGTGTTTTCAGTTGTAACGTAATCCGCGCTTACCCAGCCGCGTCCCAAATCGGCTGATGGGATATTTATTGCCCACCAGCTGCCATCAGAGTTTCTTCCAACTACCTGCGCTCTCTGACCTTGAATTAATAACGCGATGATCTCGGAACCAATCCCCGGACCACTTCGGATGTTTACATTCGCCAATGCAGTCAGTGTTGGTGTGCCAGGTGATGGCGTTGGTATTGGGATTTGCCCCGGTAAGGGGTTTCCATCTTCATCGACGATGGGTACATTATCCGTATTTTCAGCCGTGACGAAGTCAGTTATCACCCAACCTGTATCACTTTCTGTGCCAGGTATTTTTATATACCACCAGCTTCGATTATCGTTGATCCCCAGCACGTTGGCTTTCTGGCCGGTTTCAAGCAAACCCAAGATTTCGGATATGACATTGGGTTTAGAGCGGATGTTCACATTTGTTTTCGCAGTGACGATGGCGCCTGTACCAGGAGCTGAGGTCGCTTCAGATGTGGGCTGCTCCTCCGGATCAACAATTGGCACATTCTCAATGTTCTCAGCGATCACATCTGTGTTGTTTACCCATCCTTTCGTTCCACCGCCATCCGGGACAACGATCTGCCACCAGAAACCATCACGACTGATGCCCTTCACCTCTGCAATTTGCCCCGCGCTTAATCTGGCGATAATTTCATAATTCTCCCCTGGTCCATTATGGATTGGCGTGTCCACGGTTGCTGTAACCATTGCTGTGCCAGGTGTAGGGACAACAGTAGCAGCACCGGGCGTATTATCTGCTGTCCCTACAGGGGTCAGCATGGCTGTTGTGGTTGTTTGAGCTTCCGTATCTCCCCCGAGAGAGATCACGCCTGTTCTAATCAAAATCAACGCTATCAGGGCAAGAATGACAATCCCAAGGACAATCAGGAGTAAACGAGAATTTCTGCGACTACGCTTAATGTAGCTCATTACCTTATGCCTCCATCTGTTCTCATTTTACACCTAAAGCCTGATTACGAAAGGAAATTATCGCCAGCTGGGATTACCATCTACTGCTGGATTATTCGTTAAATTAAATTGATTCACTCCGTCGCCTTCCATGATATAGATCTCTTGATTACCATCGCGATTTGTGGTGAATGCGATGTATCGGTTATCTGGTGACCAGGATGCCTGTTTGTCTTCAGCAGGATTCATGGAAAGATTCTGCTGTCCAGTTCCAGCCGTGGTCATAACAAATATTTCTAAATTTCCTGTACGGTCTGTTGTGAAGGCAATGCGATCGCCAGCCTGATCAGCAGCCGGTTGGAAATCGCTTGCATTTGGTGCATTGGATATGTTACGCTGGTTGGCTCCATCTGAATCCATCAAGTAAACTTCCTGATTGCCATCCCGGTTTGAAGTAAATGCGATCGATTGACCGGTTGAGATAATTAACAGTTTACTCTCAAACCAATATGGCTGGGTATCATCAGCGGCAGGATAATTGCTCAAGTTCCTTTGATTCGATCCATCGGCACCCATGGCATAAATTTCTAGGTTTCCGTCCCGGTTGGTCTGGAAAGCGATTGTACCGTTATTCGGCGACCAGGTTGGATCCTGGTCATCCGCGGGATTGTTTGTAATATTTGTTTGACCGCTCCCATCGATATTCATCACCCAAACATCATTATCGCCGCTGCGGTTTGAGATAAATGCAATTTTATTTCCATTCTTTGAAATAGCTGGTTGGGTATCCTCATTGGGGCTGTTTGTCAATCGAACAATCGATCCGTTAGATGTATCATAAAGATATATGTCTGAATTTCCATCCCTGTTGGATACAAAAGCAATTTTTCCCTGCAAGTTTGGCAGGGGGGGTTCGCTCGTTGGTGCCTGTGTTGGGGGCGAAGGTGGCTGCGTTGCTGTTGGTACCAGCGGCTGGGTTGGGGGAATTGATGTGCTGGTAGGAATAGATGCTGCGGCTGTAGCTGTCAGAGATGGATTGTTTGGGTCACATGGATCGAGATCCTGCCCATCGATAATTCCATCCCCATCTGAGTCAGGATTTAGTGGGTGTGGGCAGGGCGGGGATTCTGCGCCATCGAGCAGTTTATCATTATCCGTATCCGGATTGAGCGGATCCGTACCCACTTTAATTTCTTCCCCATCGTTCGAACCATCGCGATCGGTATCCTGATTCAATGGATCTGTCGTTCTTCTCACTTCATCGCCATCCAACAATTCATCACTGTCCGTATCCGGTTTGAGAGGATCAGTTTTACGATTCAATACCTCCTCACCATCGGATAGGTCATCACTATCTGTATCTAAATTCAACGGATCGGTTTTATACTGGATGACTTCTTCTCCATCGCTGAGTCCATCGCGATCTGTATCGGTATTTAATGGATCGGTTGAATATTTATTAACTTCTTCGCCATCCAACAACTGATCTCCATCAGTATCCGGGTTATTCGGATCGGTACCAATTTCTATCTCCTGCCTGTCGGTCAATCCATCGCCATCCGAATCTACATCACCTGGTGAGGGTGTTATTGCGAGCGTTGGTGTTACGAACGGTGTGAGCTGAGCCGCGGCAGTCTGGGTTCCTCCTGCGATGAGAGCAACGGAGGTTTGATAGGCTGCAGCAGTCTCCGTTGCAGTTGTTGATGCGGAATCGGGTCTGAAAGTTGTGAAAACTACTGCGATACATACTATGATCAAACATAAACCAAGCATCACCGGAAGTAACCAGATTGGAATCAGTGCCTTAGTTTGCAGCTCACCTTTTTCTACAACCTCCTTACCTTCTGCAGATACTACACGGGCTTCAAAAGGGTAGATGAAGCGGTTGCCGAAAAGGGGTTTTTGCTGAGGTTTTGCTTTGAATTCAATCGAATAAGCTGCTCCTGGCTGCATTCGTACTCGTTGAGGTTCTTCAGGTTCGAAAGCTATTTCATCCTCTTCGCTGCTCAAGGACAATGTATAGGTATCCTGGATGTTGCTTAAATTATTAATAGAGACATAAGCGACCTGGTCGCTTTCGATTTCCTCCGGTTCGAGCTCAGCAGAGAAATCAGTAAAGGCAGCAACAGTCAATGTGCAGTCAACCTTGTAAAACTGATCAGGAACTTCCTGACTGCTCACTCGTACAGAAAATTTCTTTCGACCAGCACCGCTGGCAGGAGTTCGGGGGGGTTTGATTGTTAAATAAATATCCTTCTCTTCACCTGCCATAATTGGTGTTATTGGGGAAGATGTAGAAATCCAGGTTGCATCAATACCTTCCACAGACAGGACGAATTCATCATCAACAAGACCTTTATTCTGCAAAGCAATCCTGACATCAACGCTGTTCCCAGGGGCAACTGAAAATTGAGTGGATTCCAAATCCACACCAATTCTGCTCTGTACATCTAATGCTGAAATTGTGAGGTTGAACTCGGCGGCAGCCTCTCGATTTGGGAATCCCTGGCTTGTCGCTCGGATAATTATTGGATAATATCCCGCGCTGCCCTCTGGCGCCGGAGGGGGCTGCACGATGAGTGTGACCTGTTTTTTTTCACCAGCCAGCAGCAAAGTCACAGGTGATGAAGCAGCGACCCATGCTGCAGGAATACCTTCAACAATGAGCTTGAAACTGTCTGTATCAGCGCTGTTGTTAAGCAGCACCAGCGGG
>JAUXFR010000095.1 GCA_030622805.1 Anaerolineae bacterium
AAACAGCTCGCTGGTTTCGTTAAGTCTTTTACGGTTGTCATCCCCCTGAATTACATACCTGATCTCACGCCTGGATCGAACATTTAGTTTGCGAAGAATGGTCTTCATGTGAGCCTGAACAGTGTGTGGTGATATCATCAATTTTTCAGCAATTTCACCATTCCTTAAATTCGACAAATCTGCAATCTGTAGCTGCCGCCGTGTTAATCCGAAAGGATTGCCATCTATCTGGTCATCGTCATCAATAGGTACCATACGGACCGCACCTTGACTGATAGGATCATCCATTGAATCTTCATCATCATCGAGAATCTCCCTCAAACAGTTCCCGCACAATGCCCATTCACCAAGATCATCTATATAAACTTCTTTCGCCGCCGAACCACACTCACAAATCAGCTCATGGTATCGCCCACCTCTCTGGCAGGCGCAAGTATCACCAATATAGATTCTTCCACATACAGGGCAGTGAGATTTAATCATCCGCATCTCCTTGCCGCGTGCGCTTCACGTGCCGGTCGGCGATAGCGGCAGCCGTCTCAGCCGCTACCCCACCTTCTAACGCCTGACAGAAGGAGCGTGCCCATGCCAGGCAGAGCGCTGGGCTGGCCGAGGTGCGCAATCCGGATAGGTTCAGCATGGCAACGGCATTAGTACCACTGCTTGCCAAACCATGTTCGACAATTGGCACGTATTGCGAGACTTTCCAGATTCTTTTTTGGGGTGATCTGAGCTTTTCTCTCGCTGCGGCTTGAACGATCACCATCGGTCTTGCATGTGCATGGTACTCAGCATACGGTTGGACCAGCTTTGGGTCGTGGTACATAAGCTACCTCCAATTTAGTTTAATCATATGATAATTAGAACATACATTCTTTTCAATAGACGCAACAGGGGATTTTCAGGGGATTAATGGGTTACCCTTCAGGTGCTGCTATTTGATATCGATTTAATATCACAGGTCGATTACTTTCAACGAGTGCATTTTGAGGTTGATCCCTCGATCAGAACGGATATTTCGTCATGAATTATCCTGCTATGGTAAAATTCCAACGTCATTTATCAATGTCTAGTATGGGTTGGAGGAGAGGCAGGAATATGTCAGCAAAACTGCAAAAATTGTTGCTTGAAAAAGAAGCCCATGTCGCCGTTCTGGGATTGGGTTACGTTGGTTTACCGTTAGCGGTCGTGTTTGCTGAAGCTGGATTTACGGTCACAGGTATAGACCCGGACACTAAAAAAGACGACACTGTTAACAGGGGTGAGCGTCACATCCGGGATGTGAGCGATGAACAGGTAAAACTCCTTGTTAATGAAGGCAGACTGAGCGCAACCAGCGACTTCAACGTTCTGGACGATGCAGATGCGGTCAGCATTTGTGTTCCTACGCCGCTGCGGAAAACAGGTGACCCGGACCTGACCTACATTCTCGATGCCGGCAGCGAGCTGGCAAAACACATTCATAAAGACATGGTGATCGTTCTCGAATCCACCACTTACCCAGGGACGACGCGTGAACTACTGCTCCCGATGCTGGAAGAGCAAAGCGGATTGAAGATCGGCAGGGATTTCTATCTGGCATTCTCACCTGAACGTGTCGATCCTGGTAGAGAGGATTGGACAACTATCAATACTCCGAAAGTGATCGGCGGTATAACACCTGCTTGTGGGGAAATCTCTTCAGCATGGTACGGACAGGCGCTTGAATCGATCATTACGGTCTCTTCTACAGAAGTTGCAGAAATGGCTAAACTGCTTGAGAACACATTTCGTATGATCAACATCGGACTTGTGAATGAAATGGCGATAATGTGCGACCGGTTGGGTGTAGATGTGTGGGAAGTGATCGATGCTGCTGCAACAAAACCATTTGGTTATATGAAGTTCACCCCCGGACCAGGTTTAGGCGGACACTGCATACCCATTGATCCCTTATACCTTTCATGGAAGCTGCGTGCCGTGAACTACACCGCCCGTTTCATTGAACTCGCATCGGAGATCAATACGGGCATGCCGCGTTATGTAGTTAACCGGAAACAGGACGCTCTCAACCAGCAAAGTAAACCGCTGAAAGACAGCCAGATTCTGATACTTGGTGTTGCATACAAACCCGATATAGATGATTTACGTGAGTCACCTGCCCTGGATGTGATTAGTCTTCTGGAGCAGAAAGGAGCCGCTGTTTCTTATCATGATCCCTACATTAAGAAAGTGCAGCATGATGGTAAGGAAAAAGAGACTGTTCCGGATATCTCCGAGGCTGTGCGCGGATCGGATTGTGTTGTGATCATCACAAACCACAGTGTGTATGATTATCCTGCACTGATAAAAATGGCTGAGGTCAGCGAGAAGCATACCCAAATCGTTGACACGCGCAACGCACTTGGAGAAGCCGGAAGAGACCACCCGCAGGTCGTCCGACTGTGATATTGAACTGCTGACAACGCGAGGTATATACTTGAAGGAAAAAATACTGGTCACCGGTGGCGCAGGATTTATCGGCAGCCATTTATGCGAAAGATTGTTGAACCAGGGATATCCGGTTGTCGCAATAGACGACCTATCTACGGGCAAGTTAAAGAACATTGAACATTTAATAACACAGCCAGATTTCTTATTCGTGCGCGAGACCATCACGAATACACAGGTGTTGGATCGCCTCACCAGCGAATCAGATCTCGTAATCCACCTGGCTGCCGCAGTTGGGGTCAAGCTGATCATCGAGAATCCCGTCCACACCATCCGTACGAATATCATCGGAACCGAAACTGTGCTCTCCACTGCTAATCGTTACGGGAGAAAGGTACTCATCGCATCCACATCAGAAGTCTACGGAAAAGGGATAAGTGTCCCATTCCATGAAAATGATGACCGGTTGATCGGACCAACCACCCACAACCGCTGGGCATACGCAACTTCAAAAGCAGTGGATGAGTTCCTGGGTCTTGCTTATCACCGCCAGTTTGGTCTGCCTGTGGTGATCATGCGGTTTTTCAACACCATCGGACCACGGCAAACCGGACGATACGGTATGGTAGTACCGAGATTCACCCGGCAAGCCCTGCAGGGAGAACCCGTAACCGTCTATGGAGATGGGAAGCAGTCCCGCTGCTTTGCTGATGTATCGGATGTGGTTGGAGCAGTAATAAAACTTACACACCATCCAGACGCAGTAGGAGATGTTTTCAATATCGGGTCGACAGAAGAAGTGAGCGTCTTCGAGCTTGCAAAACGTGTAATCACCCTTTCCAACAGTCAATCAGAAATTGAGTTTATTCCATACGATCAGGCATACGCGCCTGGGTTCGAGGATATGCGCAGGCGCCAGCCCTCCATTGAAAAACTCACCCAATTGATCGGTTACCAACCTCAGTATTCGCTCGATGACTCTCTTAACAGGGTGATCAATTACGAACGCGAGCGGATGAGTGAATCCGGATCCTGAAACCAACGTGCGTAAAAGAATTGTTACCATAATCGGGGCCAGACCACAATTTATAAAATCTGCACCTGTAAGCCACGCCCTGACAGCAGAAGGAATTCAAGAATACCTTTTGCATACGGGTCAGCACTACGACTACGGCATGTCACAGGTCTTCTTTGATGAATTGGGTATCCAAGAGCCGGACATAAATCTGAGTGTCGGCTCAGGTACTCACGCAAAACAGACCGCAGAGATGCTGGCAGGTATCGAGCAGGTGCTGCTGCACGAACAACCTGATGGGATAATCGTGTACGGCGATACAAATTCAACGCTGGCGGGTGCGCTCGCTGCTGCTAAACTAGATATCCCCATAACCCATATTGAAGCTGGATTGCGTTCATATAATAGAGCGATGCCCGAGGAAATCAACCGCGTTCTAACTGATCACTGCGCTGAATTGCTGTTCTGCCCGACTCAAACTGCGGTAAGCAACCTTAGAAAGGAAGGAATTACGCGTGGGGTTCATTTTGTTGGTGATGTGATGTACGACAGTGCGTTACACTATGCTGAACTGGCATCGAGTCGTACCCACATCGTAAATGAGCACCGTCTCACACCGGGCAAATACCTGCTAGCCACAATCCACCGCCCTTACAACACAGATGATCCATCCCGTCTAAACAGCATCCTGTGTGCGCTTTCTGAATTAGATGAGACAGTGATTTTGCCGGTACACCCGCGCATGAAACATAAAATTGCACAGTATGGATCGCTGATTAAAGAATTCCCTGACAGCAACTTGATTATGATCGACCCAGTAAGCTACCTTGACATGCTCATACTGGAGAAGAACAGCAAGATGATTCTCACCGATAGCGGCGGTGTGCAGAAGGAGGCTTACTTCTTCGGTGTTCCCTGCCTGACACTGCGTACAGAGACCGAGTGGATCGAAACGCTGGAAGGGGGCTGGAACCGTTTGGTTCAGGTTGATTCAACCAGCATCCTTGATGCGGTCCACCAGGAAATAGATTACCCACCCCGCCTTCCCGTGTTTGGAGATGGCAACGCCAGCAGGTTAATTGCCGACATTCTTTCCAGATCGTAAAATTTACCAATAATAATATCGCCAAGCGAGGCTTATTCGTGCATTGGGGAGTTCTGCGGGTTGACTATTCTCTCTTTTCAATTTAAGATATCTTTCAGCACAAACATTCTAATTATTTCTCACAACCAGCATTTGAACTATGGAGTCGACAATGGAAGTTGGTTTGGTTAAGAAAATCGATATTGAAAACGAATTACAGCAGTCTTACCTGGATTATGCAATGAGCGTGATCGTCTCACGCGCATTACCTGACGCGCGTGACGGTCTGAAACCCGTACACCGGCGAATCCTCTACTCTATGTTTGACATGGGTCTTCGCCCGGACACGCCATTTAAGAAATCTGCTCGTATTGTTGGTGAGGTGATGGGTAAATATCACCCACATGGGGATATGGCAGTCTATGACGCAATGGCGCGTATGGCTCAGGACTTCTCGATGCGCTATATGCTGGTAACAGGTCAGGGCAATTTTGGCAGCATGGATGGCGATCCTCCTGCTGCGATGCGGTACACCGAAGCCCGGTTAGCGGATCCCGCCATGCACATGCTGGCTGACATCGAGAAAAATGCCGTAGACTTCGACGAGAATTTCGACGGCACGCTCTCAGAACCGACCGTACTACCTTCCGCGATTCCGAACATGCTGGTGAATGGCGCTACAGGGATTGCCGTAGGGATGGCAACCAGCATCCCTCCGCATAATTTGGTAGAGGTGGTCAACGCTCTGGAATTCATGCTGCAGAAGTGGAACCGCCTGGATGATGTGACTGTGGAAGACCTGATGCAGTTCATCAAAGGACCAGATTTTCCCACAGGCGGCATCATACTGCAGGGTAACGAAGCGTACAACCTGCTCAGCTCGTACAGCACAGGCAGAGGTCGGGTTGCTGTACGGGCAAGTGTTCATTTTGAGGAGATGAGCCGGGGCAGAAACCGCATCATCATCACCGAGCTCCCATATATGACCAATAAATCCACACTCATCGAACGGATCGCTTCCCTGGTGAGAGACGAGAAGATTGAGGGAATTGCTGACCTGCGTGATGAGTCGGACCGCCAGGGGATGCGGATCGTAATTGAACTTTACAAAAAAGCTGACCCCCAGGCTGTACTCCGTAATTTGTATAAGAGTACACCGCTTCAGAATACGTTCAGCTTAATCATGCTGGCGCTCGTTAATGGGGAGCCCAGGCTGCTGAGTCTGAAACAAGCGCTGAGGGTGTATCTGGAACACAGGCTCGAAATCGTCGGCCGCCGCAGTAAATTCGATCTGGCACGGGCTGAGAAACGTGCACACATCCTGGAAGGACTGCTGTTAGCGCTAAAAAACCTGGACGAAGTGATCGATATCATACGCAGGTCGCACAACGTTAATACCGCCAGTAAAAACCTGCGTAAACGGTTTAAACTCTCGTTGGTGCAGGTTCAGGCAATCCTGGACATGCCGCTGCGACGGCTTGCCTCACTTGAGAGAAAAAAGATCGATGATGAATACAGGAGCGTACGAGCGGCAATCCGCAAACTCAAAGCCCTGCTGCGATCACCGAAGACGATGCGCGAGATAGTAAGCAATGAACTACAGAATGTAAAAGAAGCGTATGGTGACCGGCGACGAACCCAAATCGCCCAGTTAGAAGATGGGAAACCGGATGTAACCATG
>JAUXFR010000049.1 GCA_030622805.1 Anaerolineae bacterium
ATTATTTTCTGATGTCACTTCTTACTACTTCGAATTTATCCAAATCATACGGTGCAGTGGATATCTTTTCCGATATATCTGTGAGTATTCCGCGCTGGGCACGCATTGCGATCGTGGGACCTAATGGGATTGGAAAAACTACGCTGCTGCGGAGCATTATTGGTTTGGAAGAACCCTCCGGAGGTCGCATAATTACGGCGAAAGACATAAAGATTGGCTATCTACCGCAGGAAGCTGGCTTAAGCGGTCCCAATACGCTGTGGGAAGAGTGCTTACATGTCTTGTCGGAACTGCTTTCTATGGAAGAGAAGCTGGCTGATCTGGAGGCGGCAATGGCAGATCCCATTCGAGCGGATGAAGCTTTGGAACACTATGGGATCCTGCAGCAGGAATTTGAACAGCGTGGAGGTTACGTATATGAGACCCGTATCCGTTCAACACTGACTGGATTGGGGTTCAATGAGATTGATTTCCATCGACCATTAACACAGCTTTCTGGTGGACAACGCACGCGCGCCTTTCTTGCTCGATTGCTGCTATCTGATCCTGATTTGCTGGTACTCGATGAACCTACCAATCATTTGGATATTGCGGCTGTCGAATGGTTAGAGGGGTATCTATCGAATTGGGAAGGTGCAGTTTTAATCGTCTCCCATGACCGTTATTTCCTGGATAAAGTTGTGGATCATATCTGGGAGATGGTTGAGCGCGGCATGGAAATTTATCGTGGAAATTACTCAGCTTATACACAGCAGCGCCAGGACCGCTGGGAACTGCGCAAAAAGGTTGCCGGAGCGGAAATTGCACGTCTGGAAAAGGAATTGGATTACGTAAAGCGAAATATCGCCGCTCAAAACACACTGCAGGCAAAAGGCAAACTGAAACGGTTGAGCAGGGAAGTACAGGCGATTGAATCGCTGGGGTTTGAAGCCGTACAAAAGAAGAAATGGTTGGAGATCAGTGGACTGGTGGACATTTCCCACACCATGAGTGTCGCTGAGGTCGAGCAGCGAATTCGAAGATTAAATGTTCCTAGAAACAGACCACCCCGCTTAAATATAAAACTTTCACCAGATCTGAGATCGGGAGACCTTGTATTGCGTACTTATGACCTCGAAATAGGTTATACCGATGAAGGACGACCGCTGTTTAAAGCTCCTGATCTGCTGTTAAAACGTGGGGATTGCGCAGCGATAATCGGTCCAAATGGGGCCGGTAAAACAACCTTTTTGAAAACCTTGCTCCAGCATATGCCGCCTCTAAAGGGTAGCGTTAAATTAGGTGCCAGCCTGCGAATCGGATTTTTTGCCCAGGCACACGAAGACCTCAATCCTGAATTTTCAATGGTGGAAGAAATTGAAGCGGTAGCCCCACGCATGCTCATAGGTGACATCCGAAATTACCTGGCAAAATACTCTTTCACTCGTGAAGATGTATTTAAGAAAGTCGCCACACTATCTGGCGGAGAGCGAGGCCGGCTTGCTCTGGCGAAGTTATCCTTGTCAAATGCAAACCTGCTCCTTCTCGATGAGCCAACCAATCATCTCGATATCCCATCCCAGGAAATATTGCAGGAAGTACTGATGAGTTATGGGGGTACCATTATGCTCGTTTCCCACGATCGGTATCTGATCGATGCGCTCGGTACCCAGATATGGGAGATTGAACCAGATGAGCGGAGTATGCACATCTTTAGAGGCACTTACAGCGAGTATAGGGCTGTAAAGGCTGCCGAGCATACACTCTTAGATACTAAACTCCGCAAAAAACATCAATCCAAAAAACGCAAAAACTCGATCGCCGCTTCTAATGAACGCAAACGCCGGGCTCGAATACTGGAGATCGAAGCACGTGTAAAGTACCTTGAAAGGATAGTCGAACTGCTTTCTGTGAAGTTAGAGAATCCCCCTCAAGACCCGGCGGAGGTTCAAAAACTGGGTCAAACATACGTACAGGCTCAGGATGAAATTGACAGCCTGCTCAAGGAGTGGGATGATTTGCAGAGCAGCGAAGTGATGCTCGAAAACCGATAACTTAGCGCTTACACCTAAGTACCCCAATCCCGCATGTACAGAAAATCGTATCCCACGGTACGGTTTGTCAGCTTTGCAATGGGAGGCATGATACGTTTGAATTGGCTGCCCCTGATACGCGCGACGACATCTTGCACAAAACTTCCCTCGAACCCTGCAGCCACACAATCTTCGGGTCTGTAACGTTCATCGACCAGCAGGTAAAGTAGTTTATCAACTTCTTCGTAGGTGAAGCCCAATTCATCTTCATCCGTCTGGTCTTGCCAGAGGTCAGCAGAGGGGGGTTTATTGATGATCACTTCTGGAACGCCCAAAGCTGCGGCAAACTGGCGTACCTGTGTTTTGTATAAATCACCAAGCGGGTTCAGTGCGCAGGCAGAAACTCCGAATATCGTTGTATAGCCTAATAATATTTCGGTTTTATTTCCAGCCCCAATCGCAAGTCCTCGGAAAGCTGCGGATTGGTCATATAATACGATCATCCTGGCGCGTGCCATGATATTCCCACGCCGGACCTTGTCCGCTTCAGGAAAACGTTCAAATAAGGGCTCCACCATTTCCGTAATCGGTACTGTTATGGATTGCACACCCAATGCATCAATCACAAGCTGCGCATGTTCCAGGGACCCCTTCGATGATGTTCGGTATGGCATCCTTATTGCCAGGACATTTTCAGGACCGAGCGCACTCGCCGCCAGGTAGCAGGAAACGGCGGAATCAATACCACCGGATAGGGCGATCACAGCCCGTGAGTATCCTGTTCGGGTGATTTCGGTTTGGATGAAACCAGTCAGGATTTTATGAGCGAGTTCTGTGTTGATAGATAGATCAATCATTTCTCTGCCCCACCTTTTTTAGACCGATTATCTTCATCCTTTATACTGACTACAATTTCCCCGGCATCCACGATGATGAATTCTACACCTGTATGGACGCTGAGTTCACTGGCCAGGTCTTTTATGAACTCCGGTGTAAGCATGCTCGTTTCAAGCTTGGACGTTCCAAGAATGACAGCATCAACCTTTTGGCTATCGAGTATATCAAGCAGTGTTTGCCTGAAGCTTCCTCTTCTTACAATACCGGTTGCCTCAACTCCAGATTTCTGCGCCCTTTCAATCGCCATTGTGAGCAGGAAATCCCCCATTTCTTCCAGCTCCGTTTCGAAGTCGATTAATTTTGGAGACGCAAAATGGTCCATGAAATGGACATCCGTAACGTAAAGGAAGACGATCTCAGCCTGGCGTTCAATGGCTAATTCAATTGCTGCGTCTTGATTTGGGTAGCTTGCCTGCCCACCACGCGTTGGGCAGAGAATTCTCTTTTCCATAAAACTAACCTCCAGAGGTAGGCGTCACATTATTTCTCGTTCAGCACCTCAATTAAAGAAAGCGGAAAAATAACCACAGGTATCCAATCGTAAGTGTTATGTATGTAACGGGCAACCCTACTTTCATAAATTCCTTAAAAGAGATCGGCGTATTCGCTTGCTCTGTGATGCCCGCCGTAACCAGATTCGCTTCACCACCGATCAGAAATCCATTCCCACCCATCGCTGCACCCATAGATAAAGCGTAGAATAGCACCATACTCTGGGCGCCCGGGATTGTGAGAGTCAGATAATTTATAATCGGTAGCATAGAAGCTGCCAGCGGGATGTTCGCGATGGCAGTAGAAAGAGTGCCTACGCCGAATACGACCACAAAGATACCTAATGCCAGATTTTCACCAATCAGCCGGCTCATAGCCGAAGCACCCAGGCTGAGCAATCCGACCTCCTGGATCGCACCGACTACGACAAATAGAGTCATGAAGAATACCAGTGTGGTCCAATCTACCGATTTAATCATTTTTTGAACGTCTGGTTTCAACCAAATCAATACAACCGTCGCACCGACTATTGCTGGCACTGCTGGAACGAGGTGGATTTGTTCGCCGAGCACAAAGCCGATCAGAACAAATATGAACACCAGCCCGGATTTCCACAGACCTTCTGGATCATCCAGGTGAGCATTCTGCTCCAGCTTCTTATACAGGACAGGTGATATCCCGGCATGGCTGGTGAGATAATCCTTGCGAAAATAGAACAGGATGAATGCAGCCATACCGATCAGAGCGAGTATCACTCCACCGGTTTGATTAACGAGAAAATCTGTGAAGCTGATTCCAGCGTATGCGCCGATCAGGATATTCGTCGGGGTTCCTACGAGCGTGCTGATCCCCCCCACATTTGATGCCAGCACTTCTGGGATGATCAATGCCAGTGGATTTGTGCCCAGCGCAAATGAAATCTGCAGCGTGATGGGCGTTATCAACAGCATGGTTGTGAAGTTGTCCAGCAGCGCCGATGCGACCGCGGTGATTGCCATCAATATAAGGCTCAGCACCCACACGCGCCCCCTGCTCAAACGATATGCCTGAAACGCCATCCATTGAAATATCCCCGTGTTTTCAATCACTGCGATGAGGATCATCATCCCTAATATCAGGAAGATCACCTCCCAGTTGATGTAGCTCAGACCCTGTTCAAAGTCAAATATATACAGATCCGAGTTGAATGCGCCGCCGATATAACTGACCAAAAATATCGCTGAGAACCCAGCCAGAGCCGCAGTTGTGCTGTGCAGTGTTTCAGTCGCTATCAGCAGAATTACAACTAGAAATATTCCGGTAGAGATCCAGAAAGCCGCTGTTATCTTTCTTTCTAGTGAGAGTTCACCGGTTCGGTAGACTCCGTCTTCTAACAATTGCGAGCGTTCTTCATCGCCGATCCTGATGGTCGTAGAGTGAAAGTGTGGTTCGGATATGAGGATTTCCAGATCCGCATGAGGGACTTCATTCATCCCCAGTTGCCACGAGCCGTCTTCCTGGCTCTCACTTTCAGCTATAGGTTCATTTTCCCCGATCACACTTCCTTCGATATGCGCTTTTATAACCGGCTGTGCTTGCGCATCAATAAGCCGACCCACGATCAGGTAACGGGCAGGTTCTTCATCTGCCGTTTGCATGGCGCGTACGATCTTGGAGCTGATAAACGGAACGGCAAGGATTACGATAATGCTGAATTTTGCCAGTTTAATGTGATGCCCGAAGAATAATTTCAATGAACCACTCTTTCTGGTCAAACGCAAAGGATCGACCTGATAAATTTTGGTATTTAAACGAGCCACCCAATACTTCTGTGTCCGTCCTTGCGAGACAGCAGCCTGTACAAAGCGGGCGGAAACTGTCCAGCAGCCGGTGAAATAAAGTTATCTGGTGTTGCTGTTCGAATCCCTTCCATCTCCAATAATACGCTCTAATTCATACGCAACGAGCCTGGTGCGTTCATCGCGTAATACCGGCAGTCGCGCGCGCGTACGATGCAGTTGGTTAAGATCGACCTCTGCCAATACCAGCGCTTCTTGATGGTATGGACCCTTTTTGATCAATTTTCCATTGGGACCAAATAGGGTTGAACCTCCCCAAAAATTCAGTCCATCTTCGTATCCAACCCGGTTTGAATGCGCAATAAAAGTTGTAAACAAACTGGCATACGCCCGGTTGATATGCTCAACCCAGCGCGCAGATTCTAACTGCGGCTCAGTTGACAGACCACGTCCCGGAGAGGCGGATGTGAAGATCATAAGATCCGCACCATCCAGCCAGAGCAGATACGGAGGGGAAGCGTGCCAGAAATCTTCGCAGATCAGAATACCCAATCTGCCGAAGCGAGTATCGAACGCACGTACACGGTCACCCCAGGCAAAAAAACGTCCTTCATCGAACAGACCGTAGGTTGGCAAATATACTTTATGGTGCACGTGCAGGATTTCTCCGCCGGATAGGTATGCTGCTGATATGAAAAACCTGTGGCGCTGGTCTTCATCTACGAACCCGACTACAAGATCGAGCTTTTTGCTGACCCCCAATAATTGGCGGAATATTGGGTCTGTGGCTTGAGGTCGATGGGCTACCATTGGGGTCAGATCCTGGAGTGTATAGCCGGTCAGAGACAGCTCGGGGAACACCAGCAGATCCGCTCCAGCAGCAACTGCCTCTTCCGCGACCGTCAGGTGCTTCTCGAGATTTGCCTCGACGTCACCGAGGTGTGTGTTGATTTGTGAAAGCGCAATAGTAAGTTTCATTGGTCAGTTTGACAACCCTCCAGGCTACAATAATACCATGTTAAGCTCTTAAATTATCAGATGCGTGGTATGATTAAATCAGTTTCATAAACCTGTATAATGTCAATGAACAGACCTGAGTGGTCTAAGTGAGCAAAACAAGTATTCCAGGTTCAAAAATCGGCAAGGGAATAAAATGGATATCGTAGAATTATTACTCAATCCAAACGTTGCTTTTATAGTATTATGGGCAGGAATCACGCTGGCCTTATTAGCCATATTGACACCGGGTTCGATCATACTGGAATTCGGCGCGCTTATCCTCCTGATTGGCGCTGGGATCAGCATGTTTTTTCTGGAGATAAATTATTGGGCTTTGGGCATAATGGCTCTTGGCGTGTTTTTCTTTATCGTCTCCATCCGTTATCCCAAGCAATGGTGGTTCCTGGCAATCGCAATAGCCTGCCTGGTGGTGGGTTCGATGTTCCTGTACAGAGAGGAAAATTGGTGGGATCCTGCGGTCAATCCCTTCCTGGCATTGACCGTCTCCGGTCTTTCGTCGGTGTTTTTCTGGATCGTGAGCCGGAAAGTTATGGAAGCGCGCAGTGTGCTGCCGACGCATGACATGGATAATTTGATAGGTGCCGAGGGTGAGGCGAAAAGTAATATCTATCGCGACGGATCAGTGCAGATTGGTTCGGAGCTTTGGAGCGCACAAAGTGAGACGCGTGTACACAGAGGCGCTCAAGTGCGTGTTATCGGGATGGATGGGTTCATCCTGCAGGTAGAGCAAATAGAAAACGAAGGGTCTTCTTAAGGAGGTTAGGCATGGATCAAATCAGTGGTGTTCTTCTATGTGTAGTCGGTGCGGTCGTTCTGATCGTGTTGGCGATGGTCGCGATGGCGGTAAAAATTATCCCCGAGTACCAGCGCCTGGTTGTTTTTCGATTGGGGCGCTGCGTTGGTGCCAGGGGTCCAGGTGTGGTAATCCTGATCCCATTTATTGATAAGGGCGTAAAAGTTGATCTGCGCGAGCAGGTGCGTGAAGTCCCTCTTCAAACTTCAATTACCCAGGATAACGCCTCCATCTCAGTAGATTTCATCTGGTATTACAAAATTTTGGATGCTTCCGAGAGTGTGCTGAACGTAGGAAATTTTGAACTCGCGGCAGAGGGCATGGCGACGACCACGCTGCGCGCCGTTATCGGAGGTATTACGCTGGATGACACGTTATCCGAGCGAGAACGTATTAATAATCTGCTGCGTACACGCCTGGACGAGGTGACAGAACGCTGGGGTGTGAAAGTCACTAACGTGGAGATCCGTGAGATCACGCCGCCGCGTGAAATTCTGGACGCGATGAACCGCCAGATGTCAGCCGAACGAAATCGGCGCGCGGTCGTCACAGAATCAACCGGTGCGAGGGAGGCCGCAGTCAACGTGGCGAACGGCGCGAAACAGGCTGCGATTTTGAATGCGGAAGGTGATAAACAGTCCAATATTCTGAGAGCCGAAGGGGATCGAGAAGCGCAGGTATTGCGCGCTGAAGGCTATTCGACCGCGCTGGATCGCATCTTTCAGGTTGCTCAGACGGTCGATAAAAAGACCATGACGCTGCAGTATTTCGATATGCTGGAAATGATCGGTAAAAGCCCATCGACCAAGTACATCTTCCCGTTGGAGTTCACCAAATTCCTGGATAATTTCATAAAGGACGACGAGACATAACAACGGATCTATGATATCACCTGCAGCATCAGTGCCAGGTAGCAGGGCCATAATTTCCCCGGCTACCTGGCGCGATTTAATTATCCTGAGACGGGTGGAAAAAGCCTGTTTTGGGTCCGACTCATGGCCTTTGATAGATCTCATCGGCGTCCTTACAAAGCCAGGAGTCGTTCGGCTAAAAGTCGTGATCGGTGAGGAGATGGTTGGCTTTATCGCCGGGGATGTTCGTCCAGCCGAGAAGTTGGCTTGGATTGCTACCTTTTGTGTC
>JAUXFR010000121.1 GCA_030622805.1 Anaerolineae bacterium
AATGTTTCTTTTTTTTCTTGGGGGCATACCTCTCTCCTATATTTGTTCACGGATTACACAGATAGAAACAGGGCCACCCTTTTGTGCCTGATCTGTGGATTCCGTGTTAATCCGTGTATGCGGTATATTTCTGGTTGTATTACTTATCAGATCAGCGGTGGAATTATAATACAGATACATAAATCTACGTCCAACAAGGAGACAATCATGATCACCAATCAACAGCTTGCCGACGTATACGCACTGAACCTGCGCCTGATCCAGTTGCAAACCGACGGCTTGAGCCACGCCGACAGCCTGGTGCAGACCCCCTACAACATCAACAGTCTGAACTGGGTGCTGGGGCACATCGCCGTCAATCGCGACAATGTGCTGCGCCTGCTGGGGGAAGAGGCGCTGCTCACAGAGGCACAGACTGCTCGCTACCAGCGCGGCTCAGAGCCTGTGATTCTGGACGGCGAAGGTGTAATCCGGTTGGACCGCCTGCTGGAAATCCTGCAGCATGGGCAGGAAAAGCTGACTGAAGCGATCACGAGACTGACACCCGAAGAACTCACACGGGAAATCCAGGCTGGGGAACACACCATGAGCCTGGGACAGCACCTGTTCGACTTCTACTTCCACGACACCTATCACACCGGTCAAACAGATTTGCTGAGGCAGGTGGCGGGAGTAAATGACGAAGTTGTGAAGTGAAAGAGCCCATTCTCTTCATTTTCTCCTCCAAATCCGGCAGCCATTTTATCGAAGGTTGCCGGATTTTATATAGCTACCCCTGCCAGCACTTACTCTGGCTTTAACATCTTCTTAACTTCAGCGAATTAAGTGTATAATGGTGCAGTATTTTCAAAATGCGATAAAATACGCCCCACGCTCAGGGGTATCTTATAGGATAACTGGTACGGTAAAATCATGAAACAAAGTGCTTTTCTCCCCGAACTGCGAATGCTGCCTACGAATTTGCTGGTTCCGCACGAGGAATGCGACCCGCGCAGGGTTCACCGGCTGAGCGAGCGCATTCGCGAAGAAGGAATTCTTAAAAACCCCCCGATCGTGGCTGCGATTCCGGGTGACGAGAAATATGTCGTCCTGGATGGCGCCAACCGGGTGATGGCGTTCGTAGAGATGCAGATCCCGCATATTGTGGCACAGCTCGTAGATTACGATGATCCTGATTTAGTCTTGGATACCTGGTACCATGTCGTCTCGGGTATCGCGCTGGAAGAGTTTGAAGAAGCCTTATTAAGCGTCAGTGATCTATGTTTGACTGAATGCAGCCTTGAGGAGGCGCGGCGCGAGCTGAATGCTAACCAGACGGTTGCCTACATCGTCAGCGAAGATGGTGTCAGGCTCGTAGATTGTCCGGATGGTCAGAAGCACTCCAGGGAGATATTGGTGGATATTGTCAATGCTTACAAAGGCCGCGCAGACATCTACCGGGCTTCTAACGACATCTGGGAGAAACAGAAGCCCTATTACCCGGAGATAACAGCGCTGGTGGTCTTCCCTCGTTACCGACCAACCGACATCCTCTACTGCGCCCAGAATGGTTTTAAAGTTCCCACCGGTATCACCCGCCACATCATTCCCGCCAGAGCGCTGAACATTAATATCCCCCTGAAGGTGCTCGATGCGGATGAGAGTCTGGAAAACAAGCGCGAGTGGCTGAATTCTTGGCTGATGGATCGGATGGCCGCTAATGCCATACGCTACTACGCCGAGTCGACTTTCTCTTTCAACGAGTAGGGATCTCACATCGAACGGACCTTTTCTCAGATACTGAAAAAACCCTGGTGGCTTATAATTTCATGGAGGTGATCAAGCATGCGTATAGGTTTAGTAGGCAGCGGCGGAAGAGAACATGCCATTGCTAAAGTTTTAGCCCGTAATCCAGCACGTGATTCATTATACATCTTTGCCAGTCATCCCAACCCGGGGATCGAACCGCTGGCTGCGACAACCGAAACAGGTGATCTGCATAACACCGGCAGTGTCGTAGATTTCTTCCTAGCCAACCATATCGACCTGGTCGTGGTCGGTCCTGAAGCGCCATTACTGGCTGGCGTGATCGATGCCCTGCGTGATCGCGGCATCCTGGCTGTTGGCCCCACCCAATCGCAAGCACGAATTGAAGGTGACAAAGCCTTCATGCGGGATCTATTGCAGCGCCGGGTTGGCTGGGGAGCACCCGCCTGGCGAGTGGTGCAATCTCGCAGGGAAGGGGCAGATTTTATCTCAGAAGTGGGCGAAGTGGCGGTCAAACCCATCGGTCTGACCGGTGGAAAAGGTGTAAATGTGATGGGCGTACACCTGCTCACCCTGGACGATGCACTGGATCAAATCGAGATCTTGATTAAAAAAGATAGACAGGTCCTGCTCGAAGAGCGCATGGTGGGAGAAGAGTTCTCGCGTATGGTTTTTGTCTCCGATAACAACGTAATACCAATGCCGGTTGCCCAGGACTTCAAGTATGCTTATGACGGCGATCACGGCGGGATGACCGGCGGTATGGGTGCCTATACCTGCGCCGACGGTTCGCTTCCATTTTTGCTGCCAGACGACCTGGATAACGCCGACCGTCTGATCGGTGAAACCGTGGATGCGTTAGCAGCCGAGACCGGTGAGCCGTACCGCGGCTTCTTATACGGGCAGTTCATTGCCACCGCCAACGGCGTAAGAGTGATCGAGTTCAATGCCCGTCTGGGTGATCCAGAAGCCATCAACATGATGGCGCTGCTGGAAGCGGATGCCGCACACACGTTCTACCAGATCGCAAATGGAGAGCTGAAGCAAGATCAGCGTTTCTTCTCATCACTCGCCTCAGTAAGCAAATATCTGGTTCCGAAAGGATATCCGGACGACGTTGGTGAACCGCTTAAGTTTAACCTGGACGAAACCTCCGTTCTGGACGCTGGGCTCTCCATTATTTACGCTTCCGTGATTGGGGATCATAATGGTTATCAAACCATGGGCTCGCGCACTATGGCACTGATCGGTACAGGAGAAGAGCCGGGGGAGGTCAGCTCCTGGATGGAAAGCCTTCTGTTAGAGATTCAACCTCACGGTCTGCGCCACAGAGTAGATATTGGAGATGCGCGGGTGATTCAATCCAAGCTGGCGCGTATGGCGCAAATACGGGGCATCAGGAGCGATGATGAATAAACTGGACTTTGAACTGCTCGATAAACTCACCCAAACTCCAGGTCTGCCAGGACGTGAAAGCCAGGTTGCCAGGCTGATCCAAACTCACCTGCCATCTGGTTGCAATGCATCTCAGGATGACCTGGGGGACCTGGTAGCCCACCTGCCCGGAGATGGCACCAAAGTGATGTTGGTGGCGCATCTGGACGAGGTAGGTCTGATCGTGCGGCGCATCACACCGGATGGATTTTTACTCGTGGAGCGTCTGGGTGGAATCAGCGTACGAGCGCTGCCAGGAGCACGTCTGGATCTTTGGACAGGGAATAGTCAGATTCCGGCTCATGCCGGTCTGCTGCCGGGTCATCTGGATAACCAGCATTTCCTGCCTTTGCTCGATATCTATATCGACATCGGTGCCAGTTCCAGCGAGGAAGTGTATTTATGGGGGGTCCGCGTCGGCGATGGGCTTACCTGGTCATCAGCACTGGAACACAAGGGGGAGCACGCCGTGGTCGGCAAAGCGCTCGATGACCGCCTGGGATGCCTCATTCTGATCACCCTGGCACATGCTCTGCATACAAAACAGTTGAACTGCGATCTTTACCTGGCGTTCGTCGTACAGGAGGAGACCGGATTGATGGGTGGCGTGCCTGTTGTTAACACCATCGCACCTGATATCGTTATTGGCGTTGACGGAACATTGACATTCGACACGCCCGACCTGGAAGGCCAGCAGGGCGACATCCGGTTAGGCGCTGGCCCCACCGTTAAGATTATGGATGCCATTCGAGGGAAAAGCGGTTCCTATTTGCCCCACTGGGATACAGCAGAACGCTTGCGAAAACTGGCAGATGATAACAATATCCCCTTGCAGGTGGAAATTACCACCGGTTTGAGCACCGCGGTCACGCCATTGCCCTTCGCTGGTCAGGGCATCCGCACTGCCGCACTTTCCATCCCCATCCGCTACCACCACACACCGATCGAGACCGCTGACCTGCGCGATGTCGCCTGGCTCGTAGAGTTGTTGACTGAATATTTACGTAGTTTATAAAACCCTTATTTGCGCGGATTTATCCAGATTCACGTGGATTTTCTGTACCAAATCTCCAGATAAAATAATATACACTGCGGGCTCTTTGGTGAGCTATTAAACAATAATTGCCCAGGCGCCGGGCGATTTCTGATGAATGCATCCTGGCTTCTTCATGTAAGCAATCCAGGATGGCTCGATCAATATCATCAATTCTTGGTTTCATGGCTGTTTCCTGTGTCCGCTTTTGCCCTTATAATACATAACAACTTCCGACAAATCAAAGAATCTTTTCCGCTGCCGCTCCCGCGCAGTATCAATGCATGATTGCAGCTTCTCCGACGGTTCTCTCAGCCGACCGTCGCTGAGCTTCTCATAATCAACACGCGAAACCTCGACGTGGATATCGATGCGATCCAGCTGCGGTCCGGGTGATGCGGTTGCAGCAAGCTGCAAATCTGGTAGCGGTGATGGTGCTGTTCGAGCAGGTGCACGCTTTCACGGTATCCCCATAGTAGCCGCAGGGTCAGGGGTTCTTTTCATTCACACCCCCCAGCCGCGTGGAGGTCACCTGGGGGGTAAGTCCTCCAGAGAAAGTAACAAGGGACTTTTTTGAAAACCCCTTTGAATTACAGCTTTTCTTCTATTGAATCAGACAGATGGATTCTTATCCTCTTCTGCTTCAAGCATTGCAATTTCTTCATCGGTAGGCTCTTGAGATTCAATGCCGAGTTCATCCATTGCGCCTTCAAGTTCTTCTTCCGTGAGATCTTCAGCTTTTTTGCCAGTGTGTTTTTCTATTTGTTCGACTTCTGGTTGGCTCAGCTTGTAAGCACCATAACCCACGCCAAGAACCACCATACCGCCAATGACAATGCGTCTTCGCATCCTGCGGCTCATTCGCCTTCTCCTGCGGTGGACTGTTCTCCTGGTTGTGCGTCTTGTAGTTCGTCTTGCA
>JAUXFR010000029.1 GCA_030622805.1 Anaerolineae bacterium
CTTCATCGACCGTTTTTACCTGCGTTTCGGCACGCCCATCGGCGACGGTTGGACCATCATCGATATCGGAGCAGGGATCGGGGATTTTACAATATTTTCAGCCTACCGGTATCCGAGCAATCGGGTTTTTGCTTATGAACCCTTCGCCCAATCTTTCAACCTGCTGTGTGAGAATCTGCGGCTGAACCGGCTCGTCAACGCTCTAGTCTTCGCCCAGGCTGTAAGTGGACAGAGCGGTCAAGTGCAGTTAGACACTTCAGGTGGTGAACCGCTGCAGATCCAAAGTGGGGAAACCGCGGTTGCGGGGGATGGTGAAGATTGTGGATCGCTCGTGTCCAGCGTTAATCTAGCGGATGTCCTCGCTCAAAACGAAATAAAACGCTGCAATCTTTTAAAGCTTGACTGTGAGGGGGCAGAGTATGCCATCCTCTTCCACGCCGGTTCTGAAGACCTGCGTAGTATAGACCGCATTGTGATGGAATACCACGAAGGTGTCACGGAATATGACCACACAGACCTGGAACGATTCCTGATTGAGAGTGGATATTGCGTACGAATCACACCAAACTATGTGCATAATAATTTGGGATACCTGTACGCAGATCGTTTCTGAAATCTTCTGTATCCTGCATGTTTTCCCGTTGGATAAACCCGAATCAAAGAAGTCATGAACGTCTGCGCTACACTGCCAATTTAGGCGTCCAGTCGACGCCCTTTTATTCTTGAACAGTATCCCTCTCGTAAGCGCACAACCTTATGAGTTTTTCAGCAGGTGATTGAAATGGAGCTGGTGGGGGAGGTTCCCTGGGTAGCGGTAGGGGGTAAGGAGTCCGCTAATCTGCGCGAAAGGACGCTAAATATTATGGGATTCTTTGAAGATTAGTGAATTTTCGCGGATTTACACTTTCAGGGATTTTGGTTATATCAAAGTCCCTGTTTTATTTCCATCCCTGATATGTTCAGATTATAATGTGTGAGTCAGGAGTTGTCTAATTGATTGTGTATATGGAATAGAAAATGAATCAAACTTTAAACTTTCAATCCATCATGATGAAACTGCAGGAGTTCTGGGCGGAGCAGGGCTGCCTGATCTGGCAGCCATACTATACACAGGTTGGGGCGGGCACATTCAACCCGGCAACCTTCCTGCGGGCGCTCGGTCCGGAACCATGGCGCGTGGGCTATGTCGAACCCAGCATCCGTCCGGACGATGCACGCTATGGTGAGAATCCCAACCGCATGCAGATGCATTACCAGTTCCAGGTGATCATCAAGCCCGACCCAGGAAATCCTCAGGACATTTACTTACAGTCACTGGAGGCGCTGGGGATCGACCCGGCTCAGCATGATATCCGCTTTGTCGAAGACAACTGGATATCGCCTGCGTTAGGTGCCTGGGGACTTGGTTGGGAGGTCTGGTTGGATGGGCAGGAGATCACCCAGTTCACCTATTTCCAACAGGCAGGCGGAATACTGCTCGACCCGGTCTCAGTGGAACTCACCTACGGACTGGAACGTATCGCAATCGCGCTCCAGCGTGTAAATAGCTTCACAGAAATTCAATGGAGCCCCGACCTGACCGACGGCGATGTCAACCTGCAGGCAGAACAGGAGCACAGCAGGTATTATTTTGAGGTCGCCGATATCGACCGCCTGTGCAGGATGTACGAACTCTTTGAGCAGGAGGCCGATGCCTGCTTGCAGCAAGGGCTGGTGCTGCCAGCGCATGACTATGTATTAAAATGCTCCCACACGTTTAACGTGCTGGACACACGCGGTGCTGTTGGCGTGACCGAACGGCAAGCCTACTTTGGTCGCATGCGCGAGCTATCGAGAAGGGTGGCTGAAGCGTACATTGAGCAGCGTAAGCGGCTGGAATACCCCTGGCTGAAAGAGGAGAGCGTAGAAGGGGGAGCCGCATTTGCTCCTGAAACCCCTATCCCCTATCCTTTAACCCCTGCCCCTTTCCTGTTCGAAATTGGAACCGAGGAGCTTCCTGCAGGGGATCTGGATGCAGCTCTGCAGCAGCTTTCGGAGCGAGTGCCCCAGATGCTGGATCAATTACGCCTTAAATATGATGCGATCAAGGTTCTGGGCACTCCCCGCAGACTGGTTGTCTACGTGGATCAGCTCTCCCCACAACAGATCGATCTAGAGCAAGTCGTGAAAGGACCACCCGCTGATCGTGCCTTCGATGAGGACAATCAACCCACGAAAGCCGCATTGGGGTTTGCCCGCAGCAAGGGTGTGGACGTAAACGATTTGCAGGTACGCGAGATGGATGGCGGCAAATACGCTGTAGCTCTTGTACATCAGGAAGGACAGAGAGCGAACGAAGTGCTTGCTAAAGCCCTGCCGGAGCTGGTAGCCGGATTACGTTTCGATAGACCCATGCGCTGGAACAGCAGCAACGTATTCTTTTCACGTCCTATACGCTGGTTTCTTGCACTCCACGGCGAGAGACCGATCCAGTTTGAGTACGCCGCCATTAACTCTGGGAACACTACTAGGGGTCTTCGTTTCCGCCAACCACAGGAATTCCTCGTCGGCACGGCCGCGGTGTATTTTGAAACATTAGCCGGGCAGGGCATCATCCTTGACATTGAGGCGAGAAAAGCGGAGATAATATCACAAATTGAAGCGTTGGCGACGCAGGTCGACGGTGTCATTCCCGAAGACCCGGACCTACTGGCTGAGGTTACCAACCTGGTGGAAGTGCCTACCGCGTTGCTAGGGTCTTTCGATCACGTCTACCTGGAGTTGCCGCGTGAGGTACTGATCTCGGTGATGAAGAAACATCAACGCTATTTCCCTGTTGTTGATTCATCGCAGGGAAAGCTGCTTCCATATTTTATCGCCGTCCGTAATGGCGATGACCGGCACATCGATACAGTAACTGCGGGCAACGAGCACGTCATCCGGGCACGATTTGCAGATGCAGCCTTCTTCGTACAAGAAGATCGCATAAAGCCGCTTGAATCCTATCTTCCGAAGTTGCATACGCTCACTTTTCAGATCAAACTTGGTTCAATGCTGGATAAAACGAAGCGTATTGTGGCGCTGGCAGAGAAGCTGGCAGGTTGGCTAGCGTTCGACAACCTCGAACGGGCTGTGACCAGACGAACGGCTGAACTATGTAAAGCCGACCTTGCCACGCAGATGGTGATCGAGATGACATCGCTGCAAGGTATCATGGGACGCTATTACGCGCTCGACTCGGGAGAACCAGATGCGGTTGCCGAGGCGATCTTCGAGCATTACCTTCCCCGTTCCACAGGTGATGACATGCCTCAAACAAAACCCGGTCTGGTCGTTGGCATGGCTGATCGCCTGGATACCCTTGTGGGGCTGTTCTCTGCTGATCTGGCGCCTTCGGGCAACAAAGACCCATTCGCACAGCGACGAGCCGCCCTCGGTCTGGTGCAGAACCTGATCGCCTGGGACCTCGATTTTGACCTGCAGCCGGCGATTGAAACAGCTTCTGATAACCTGCCAATACCGACCAGTGCTGAGATCAAGATGGCACTGCAGGAATTCATCGTCGAACGCCTGCGCAACACGCTTTTAGACCAGGGTGAGCGCTATGACATAGTAGACGCTGTACTGGCAGTTCAGGGACTTAATCCAGCACGCGCTGTACGCGCAGTGCGCTCGCTTGGGAGCTGGGTCGCACGACCGGATTGGGAGAATATCCTCCCTGCTTACGCACGCTGTGTCCGGATTACGCGCCCTATCGACCAGCGATACAGCGTAAATGAAAATGCCCTGCTTGAACTCGCCGAAGCGGCGCTGTATCAAGAACTGCTTAAGGCAGAGTTGTCGACAAGGGAGCAGGGATCAGTGGACCATTTCATGGACTCTTTTACACCCATGATCCCAGCCATTAACCGCTTTTTCGATGCAGTCCTGGTGATGACTGAGGATGAAAGTCTGCGGCAGAACCGCCTGGGGATGCTGCAGCGAATCGCTGCCCTCAGTGAAGAAGTAGCTGATTTGTCAAGAGTAGAGGGCTTTTAGCAGTTTGTATTCTGAAGCAGCGGCATTGACACTGTTGTGTGCAATTGTGTGTAGCCAACCAACCGCGTTGGTTGATATAACCTTACATCATTAGAGTAGAATGACAACTCAAGGGAATGGTTGGTTACCCGGTAAATATTGACGGCAAGAAAACAGCATTTTATTACAGGAAGGATATTAATATGGAAACCTCGATCATCTCCGTCATCGTGTATCCAGACCGAGCCCGTGTGATTCGTCAGGGTCAGGTGTCGGTAAAGCCCGGTGTTCAACAGCTTGAAATCTCCGACCTGCCGATTCGTCTCAATCCTGATTCTGCACGCATCAAGGGTCATGGTACAGCCCGCGCGCGTCTGCTGGGAATCCGGCTGCAGAAGGAGTACTACTCTGAGACTCCTACAGACCACGTGCGAGAACTTGAAGAACAGATCGAGGCCGTACAGGACGAGATCGAACGTCTGGATGCGAAAATCGAACTGATAAAGGGCTACCGCACACGATTAGATGAACTGGCTGGTCAGACCAAGACCTTTGCCAAAGCGCTCATGCGTGGTGCGCTCAACATTGACGCACAGATGATGTTCTTTGATAAGCTGCACGTACGCGCTGGAGAGCTGGATGTTGAAATACAATCTCTGGCGCAGAACCGACGTGCCCTGGAGCGCCGTCTGGAGAAGCTCAAGAATCAGCTGGAACAGGTGAGTGGTGATCGTCCACGCCAACGCTACGTGTCCCTGGTAGAGTATGATGTCTCTCAACCAGGAGAGTTGGCTGTCGAATTTACGTACGATGTCAGCGGTGCAGGCTGGACGCCGCTCTACGATCTTCGTTTGCTGGAAGATGGTGGCAAGCCCAGAGTCGAGGTCTCCTATCTGGCACAGATCTCTCAGCGGACGGGAGAGAACTGGAACGGGGTAAGTCTCACACTTTCAACAGCGCGCCCTGCCTTGACCGAAGTGTCACCAGACCTGGACCCCTGGTATATACGCCCGCTACCCACGCCTTCTCCACGAAGGGCGCGGGGTATAGACAGCGTTCAGTTAGCGGCTCCAGCAAAGATGGTAGCTGATGATGAAGCTCTGGTCGAATACGAAACTGAGAACGCGCTGGCTGAGGTAAGAGACTCCGGCACAGCGGTTTCCTTCCAGGTGCCCGGAAAAATCGTGGTTCCATCCGATGGTGAGCCGCACAAGGTGAACGTGGCGCGCTTCTGGCTGCCGCCCAATCTCGATTACGTCAGTGCACCTAAAGTGGTGCAGGCTGCATATATCCGCTCTCAGTTGATTAACGACAGCCCCAATACACTGCTGCCTGGCTCAGCGAATCTATTTATGGGCGACGAATTTATTGGCACCACCAGGCTGGACCTGACCCCACCTCAGGGTGAGTTCGAACTGTATATGGGTGTGGATGACCGATTGAAGGTTTCACGCGAGCTCAGACAGCGCGATGTGGGCAAGAAGCTGATCGGTGGAAAGCGGCGCTTGCACTACGCCTATCAGATCAAACTCCAGAACTTCACCGGACGGGAAGCTGCTATTGAAGTCAGCGACCAGATCCCCCTATCCCGTCATGAAGATATCAAGGTCAAACTGGAATCCGTTGAACCGCAGCCCGACGAGAAGAGTGAACTGAATATTCTGACCTGGAAGCTATTGCTCGAAGAGGGACAGGAATCCGAACTGCGATTTGATTTCACCGTGGAACATCCTGCCGAGATGCGGGTTGCTGGATTACCCTAAAGACGACCGACAAATAAAGCACCACCGTTGTCGATTATCAGTCGTCTATCGTCTGATGTCAACTTCTCATTTCTTGCATATACTGCTCGATTTCCGGCAGTGCTGTTAATCTCTCATAAAAGAAGTTATTCACAACATTGATCACCTGTGCGCGGGCGGCTTCAGCTTCGATAGTCAGCTCGTGGTTGGTCTCCTGGCGTGTGAGCGTGTCTCTCAGGCGCAGAAGCTGCTTTACAATTTCTGTCTCCTGGTCGCCTTCCAGCGCCTGGATCACAGAGATGATTAAATCATCAGTTTGTGAGAGCATATGAGCCTGATCGATTGTGCTTTCAGAATTGCAGCAGTCATCAATAGTACGGATCAGCGACCATACCTGATAAAGCACTACAGCCGGTTCATCGAATAGCTCACGCAGGTAGGCTGCCTCCTGGTAGCGACCGGTCAGGCGGAAGATATTGTACATACGTTTGGCAGCCTTTCCGTAATTTGCCGGGTCTTTAGAGACGTATTTTTGCACTTCCTTTTCCAACTGCTCCACGTAATCATCCAGGGCGTTGGCGGATACATGCTGCGCCAGCTTGGAGAAAATGGGCACCGATTCAGCCTGCAGGTACACTTCCTGGAAGTAGGGGTCCAGGTAGCCATCCAGGGGCGTTATGTCCCCGTCGGGGGATTCCCAGGTCACGTCCAGCATGTTGCTGGCATTTGCCAACTTACCGCGCAGCGGGTCGGCGATCACCCAGTCCAGCTTGCACCAGCCTGGGTCAGCGGATGCCTGCTCCCAGGTTACGGAAACTGGGAAGCCGTCGGGAAGCTCGCCAACAATCTGTCCGGCTTCAATATCCCCTGCTGTCCAGGAAATTGGCGAACCGGCTGGAAGCGTTTTGCCATCGCGTATCAGCGTTTCGAGATAGTTGCCGAACTTGACCTCGATCAGCATGTAGTTCTCGCCCTTCATCGTGCTGAGCGCTTTCTCACGCATTATGTCTGACAGAATTTGGCAGGCTCCTTCACGAGTGGGTGCCAGGATATTGACCCGTTCGAAGAAGTCAGCATCGCCGGGGTAGGTTTGTATCTTGGATTGGGCAGAAGAGCCTGAGAGTGCCAGGGCGGTCTCCACCACGCCGGGCTGGTCTTCGAATTCGACCAGTCTGCCAATCTTGCGGAAGTATTCTAACTGCTCGTCGCTGAAGTCCAGCATCACAACTCTGTGCCCAAAGACGCCTTTGCGGATGTCCATGGTGATCTCTTCGTCATCATGTTGGGCTGCCATAGCTGTCAGCCACTGCAGTGCTTCCTCTTCATCGAGTTCAACGCCCAATCTTTCAGCTGATTCAATAATGCGCTGCAGGTCGGTGGAGGGGGTTGGTTGGTCTGTCATTACTATCTCCTTAAAATAAATTTATTAATACAGAGTACAAAGTGACCACAGATATATTTCATATTCTCTGCGCGCTCAGCGTTCTTTATGGTTAATTTTTATTTCTTGCTGCAGCTTCGACCAGCATCTTTTGGAAGATCTCTGCCTGGTCGATGGCGTCACGCAGTGCGTGGTGGGTGATCTCGCGGCTGTTTAGGTAGCGCGGGCTGACGTACTTCATGGAGGTTTCCGCCCACGATGAGCTGTTGAGCGCCATGTAATAAGCTTTGATGTCTAAAGCCGTATGACCGAAGGGGTTGCGACCCAGGAATCGGTGAAAGTAATCGTTGATGAACATCCAGTCGAATGGCGCGTTGAAAGCTACGAATACTGGACGGCACTCTTCGGGTATCTCAGAGAGTATCCAATTTTCAAACATTGCCATGGCTTCGGACGGGGATTTGCCGCGTTCAGCTAGGCGTTTGATATCCAGCCGGTGGATGGCGTACGACTCGGGTGTCATCTTATCGTTGACGGGCTGAAGCTCCACATAGAAGGTGCTGCGCGGTTCTTCAATCGTACAGGCGCCAATAGTAAGCAGCGAATACTGGTTCGGGTTCGGCCCGGCGGTCTCGATATCGACGGAAATGAAATAGTCGCTGGGAGGGGATTCTGTCATAATGGGCATAATTTACAGTGTCAGGGGTGATGTGTCAAGGATTAAGTATCAAGTGTCAGGTTAGGAGTTCCAGTTTCCACGTTCATCCAATACGAGAACTCTACAAATTGTTTCCGCTGCGTGGGATTTTGGATTACCTGGCAATCGGACTTGTGGTATTGTTGTGTTTCTTTTTGCTTCGTTCTGTCTGGCGTCTGCGCCTGCTCGACCACAGTCTTTTTTACTTCGTCGCCTTTCCTCAATCGTCCGTCGTCTGTCTTTCGAACAACCTCTTGCGTAGCAAACGCGGCGGCAGTGAGCCACCAGCCACGATAGCATCATGCATCTGCTTCAGGCTGTGGTCCGGATAGCGAGTCCGGTATTCATCCACAATTTGCATAATCTCATGTTTGCCCATAAGATAGCTCATAGGTTGGGTGGGTGATTTGGTGTAGCGGTTGACCTCCACTCGTGCATCAGATGGCTCCAGGTTGGCTTTATCAACCATAAACTGAACGGCCTCTTCGTATTCCATCTTCCCGGTATGCAGCGAGACATCCACGATGATGCGAGAAGCGCGCCAGAGCTGCGCTTGCAAACGAGCAAGGCGTTGGATGGGCTTGTTAATGAAGCCCTGCTGTTCCATCATCTCTTCGCAATAGAACGCCCAGCCTTCGATAAACAAAGTCGAAAGAAGACCGCCCATCAACCTGGGCAGTGATTTATTCAGATTAGCCACTGTGAGCTGCAAGTGGTGCCCAGGGTAGGCTTCGTGTAGCGATATGATCGGCAGGTCATCATTTGGGTGCCCGCGCAGCTTCTCCTCCTGCTGCTCGGGCGGATCGTCTGGATTGACCGGCGTGACGACGAAAATACCCTCCTGCACCTCATCCAGCAATCCTGGTTGCAGGTAGGCTGCATAGGGAATCTGGTTGCGCCAGAACATGGGGGTTTCGATGATCTTTAGCTCCTCATTCTCAGGAATGGTGACCAGATCATGATCAATCACGAATTGGCGGGCGCTCTGCATGGCAGCGCGGTAGGCATCCAGGAGACCTTCCGCTGTCGGGTGGTCGTCCTTTATGGATTCGACCATATCCTTTGCGCTTTTAGTCGGGTCGATCTGCTCAGCCAGCGCTTCCATCTCCTCCAGGGTGCTGTCATATAGTTCGTAGCCTTTTTCCAGCAGCCAGTCGACGTCCCAATCCACCATGTGGTTCTCGCTTAGGAGGGTCTCGAAATATTCCACACCAACCGGGAATTCACCGGCTGCGTTGGGGATCACTTCGTTCTCCAGCCAGCTAGCGTAGTCCTGGATGGCGACCACGGCAGCCTGGGCGGCGCTGTTTAGCTCGTCTTCGATCTCAGGAGCCTGGGACGCCAGAGAGGGGATCAGACCTGCGAAAAGCCCCGCCCCCATC
>JAUXFR010000140.1 GCA_030622805.1 Anaerolineae bacterium
TGACGCGGATCGACTTTGAGATGCTGGCCAACCGCGACGTGCTCAATCCGGACGCCGAACTTGCCATCCATATCACCGTTGATCCGGAGGAGAAAGTGCTGACGATAAGCGATACCGGCATTGGTATGACCCGGGATGAACTTATCACCAACCTGGGCACCATTGCTCAATCGGGCGCGCAAGAGTTCCTGAATGCAGCGCAGGAAAGCAAGAAGGACGAAACCGGGCAGTCCAACCTCAGCGATTTGATCGGTCAATTCGGGGTAGGTTTTTATTCAGCTTTTATGGTCGCTGAATGGGTGCGGGTGGTGTCCCGTTCTTATCAACCGGAGGCGCAGGCGGCGGGCTGGTACTGCACGGGGGATGGTACATTCACCATCGAACCCGCGCAGAAAGAAACGCGCGGCACGGAAGTGATTGTCAAGTTTAAAGAGGACGCGTTCGAGTTCGCTGATGAGAACAGCATGCGAGAGATCGTGCGCCGGCATTCCGATTTCATCCCCTTCCCGATTTATATTGGTGATGGAGACGAACAGGTTAACCGGCAGACGGCCATCTGGCGCCAATCCCCGCGCGAGGTGAAAGAGGAAGACTACAACGATTTTTACAAACAGCTTACACTGGATTACGTTCCCCCACTGGCGCACGCGCACTTGATGGTTGATGCTCCGGTGCAGATGTACGCACTTCTTTATATTCCGAGCAAAGCGGAGCGCGGTATGTTTTCCCTGCGTCGAGAAGATGGTCTGAAACTTTTCGCCCGTAAGGTCTTGATCCAGGAATACAACAAGGACCTGCTGCCCGAATACCTGGGATTTGTACAGGGTGTGGTGGATTCGGAAGACCTGCCGCTCAACGTGTCGCGCGAATCGGTGCAGTCCAACCTTGTCATGGCATCGTTGAAGAAACTGATCACTTCAAAGGTGTTGGATACACTCACTGAGATGGCTGAGAATGAAGAAGAGAAGTACGAACAGTTTTGGGTGGGCTACGACCGCTACATCAAGCAGGGGGTCGCTATGGAAGGATCAGACCCCGAGGCGCTCTACGGCCTGCTGCGCTTCCATACAACGACAAAACCGGATGTGTGGACATCGCTTGATGTTTACAATGAGCGTATGAAGCCCGATCAGGAAGACATATTCTACATCATGGGTGACGATGAAGGTTCCTTGATGTACAGCCCGCACCTGGATGTTTCCCGGCACTATGATTACGAGGTGCTGCTGATGGCTGACCCGGTTGATGCATTCATGCTGACCAGGCTGCACGAGTATAAGGACCATAAAATCATCAATGTCGCGTCTGCTGATCTGCGGCTGCCGGAAGAAGATGGTGAGGAAGATGCGGATGGTGAAAAGGAAGCATCAGACAACGCACATATTCTTGAGCGTTTTAAGTCACAGCTTGGAGAACGGGTTACTGACGTTCGTATGACAGAGCGGCTGTCCGATTCTCCAGCCCGGTTGGTAGATCCAGAGGGTGCGCTTAACCAGGAAATGCAGCGCGTGTACCGATTGATGAACCAGGACTTCGCAGCGCCGAAGAAAGTGCTTGAACTCAACCCCCGCCACACGATCATCAAACGCCTGAGCGAACTACCAGATGATGACGTACGCAGCCCGATGATCATTGATCAGATCTATGAGGATGCACTGCTGATCGAAGGGCTGCACCCCGATCCGGCAAGCATGATCAGAAGGATTCAGGAGTTGATGGAATCTGCTTTAGAGTAACCAGCGTTTCAATATACAGGATTATTTTTCGGAACCCCGCTTTCTCTAAGAAGACGGGGTTCTTGATTTTTAGTATAATTACGATGAAAGCCAACCAAAGTCTGGGCAGCACTGCGTTTCCAGCCGCGTAAGGTCCTGCTCTATTCCTTCATCATGAAGGGATTAAACTATGAACCCTTCCGAACTTCTCTCCCCACAGCTTGCCTTATTCATCATTGTCGGCGTTATTGGGTTCACCTTTTTGTTGTTAATTGTCCTGGTAAGGCGCTGGCGGAGCAAGACCGAGCAGGAGCTGCAAACGCTGCGTAAAGAGCTTCGCGACCAGCAGACAACCATCCAGCAGTTGGTAAAAACAACAGAAGAATTTTCCGATGTAGAACAGGAGCCGTACCATTCCAGGTTAGGACAGTTCCGGTCTCAACTGCGCAGCATCGATCAGCAAACCACGAAACTGAATGAAGAACATAAAGCGATCCAGGAACGCATCCGCAGGGGCGCCAGGGATCCGTTCAGAGGTATTCTCGGCGCGCCGTTTTTTTGGTACGCGATCCGCCGTGACGTCGCTGCTACACGCAGTGAACTGCAGGTGGGGGGTGATCTGATACAGTCAGCCCACCAGACCCAGGCTTCTATCCAGCAGCTGGGTTGGGAAATTGCCCTGCAGGCAAGGGAGGCGCGCGGTGTAGATCAGCAAGTAAACCTCTTATTGGACCGATTGCAGGACAGGCACGTTCACGGAGAGGCTTTGGACTCTGCGCTGCAGCAGGAAACGCATTTGCAGGAAGCGTTGAACCAGATCCCCGGATTTTTCTTGTGCGGCGATAAAAAGACGGTACTGGAGCTCGCAGATAGAGACAGCATCGCCCAGACGCACCGAATTCTAGCAGGCACGCGCCCGCAGCTTGATACGCTGCTGACCCAGGTAAAGACCTGGGAGAGGGAGTACACCGAAGCTGGTAAGCTGGTGACGCGCATGCGCAGGGTGCTCGGGGGGCTGGAAAGCACGCTGGCTGCGGCTCCTGAATCTCTCAGACTGGATGAATACCATACGCGCCTGGATGGGCTCAATATCATCTCGCAAAACTTGCAGGCGACGTTATCGCGGTTGGAAGTGGACAGTATCAGCGCAGTGATCGAAGAAGCCACTCGCGTGCAGCAGAGCGCGCAGAGCATGGAGATAGAATTAAGACAGTCTCGCACGCAGCTGGTGGAATTCGAGGCGGCATTCGATGAGCTGAATGGTGGCGTAAAACAGCTCTCTGCTCTGTTCACCACCCTCGCCACCAGCCAGGTGCATCCAGTGGTCTGGGATCACAGCCAGACCAAGCTCACGCAGCTAAGCCGCCAGGTAAGTGAACTCAGCCCCGCAGGACAGACACGCACGGTAGATGGGCTAGGTACGGACCTGATAAAAGCGGGTAATCTCAACCAGGAACGCGAACAGCTCGACAAACACTGCCGCACCATTGCCAGCCAGCACCAGGACCTGCTGAACATGCTGAAGAATCCAGATATGGTCCAGGCGAACGAGTGGATTCGGGAGGCCCAGGATCTGACAGGGGTTGTCAGCGGTTACGCAGCTGCTAACTGGCCTCGTGCTGACAGGGTGGACACACTGGGTGGTGATCTTGCAGATCTAAAGACGGTAATGCGCCGCATGGTCTTTGACAATCCTGGTGAACCGATCCCTGAAGATGCAATCGCTGAGCGCCTGGAATTAACCCACGAGCTTCTGCTGTTCTACGATGAGGTTCGTGATCGAATCCAGAGCGTGCGAGAGCGCCTGGCAGCCATTCAGGACATAGAGGAGAACAGCCGAGAGCGTTTGAAGATTTCTGAAACCAAACTGAACCAGATTTCCTATCTGGTGGCCAGTAATAGATATTTAGAGCAGTCCGTCAATGTCGAACTGAAACGTCTGAAAGATGATGTTCGTACGCTGAACCAGGCGATTGATCAATCCCAAAGGGGCACCGTAGAGAAGAAAGCTAAACAGGTCGACTCCATCGGCTTGAAGGTTGATAGTACGCTGGCTGGCTGGCTGAGTCGATTGGACAAAGAGAATCAGGACCAGAGTAAAGCGCTGTCTGATTCGCTGAGTTCCCTTGACGCCATCGCGCCAATTACAGAAGGCGCTCTCTCAGAAGCCCGGCGTTTGCTGTCATCGGGTTCGGCGCGCGATCACGCAGCCGGTAAATCCAAGTTTGAACCTTCGGACATGATACAGGAACTCAAGCTTGGCAGTGATTACTGGCAGGAGTGTCTGGCAGCGCGCAGTGCGATCAGGGAGATCGAAGAACCGATTACAGACGCTTACTCGCTTGCCAGCCAGAACCGAGAAAAAGCCCAGGAGCAGCTCAACCACCTCAAGAAATGGCTGGGAAAACAGCGCGGCTGGCCGCCGACTTCGGTGTCGATTGAAAACGAAGCCGGGGAGCTCGACCAGTTGGAGACACAGTGGAAGGCGATCAAGAGCATGCAGATCAACGCCCTCGGACTGGTTCAAAAACTCAGCGACCTGGCTGGCAAATACCAGACCCTGGCGGAGAAGATTTATCTGGCAGGCGAACGGATTTCAGGGGAATTCGAAGCGATCGGCGAGCATGAGGCTGAGTTGGAGGAGTACGCGCGCAGATGGCAGGCATTGTGGCGTGCGCATCGCTACAGCACACAGGCAGACCAGGAGATCCGTGAGCTGATCGACAACATCAACCAGGAATTTGAAAAGATCAAGAAGGATTACAAGCAGAAGCGCATAGACTACGCCGGCGTGACGCGTGAGATGAAGCTGCTCACCCGGCGAGCGCGTGTGGCACAGGTTTCAATCGATGACAGCCACGAGTTGAATATCGAAGGACAGGTGATTTCATTTCGAGGGTGAAGTGACTGTGTCCCATTGATAACTTATTACACGCTGATGCAATAGTTGTACCCGCCGGATCTTTTCAGTCTGAAGCCGAACCACCATATTTGTCAGCCAACTTCGGTTGAGTCTGGTGGGTTGATATCTTTATTCGGTTGGTAAGGTGCGGGAAAAAATAAGGGGAATTAATAATCAATCGTCAATATTTAATTGTTAATTGTCAATGCATATTAATAA
>JAUXFR010000165.1 GCA_030622805.1 Anaerolineae bacterium
TGTTGGGATCAGCGGTGCTTCGGGTGTGATACTTGGAATTCGTACGCTGCAGGTGTTGCGCACCATGCCAATTGAGACCCATCTCGTCGTTTCTCCATCGGCGCGCGTCACGATCGCGCGCGAAACGGAATGGAGAATGCCAGATGTCGATCGGTTGGCTGATGCTGTGTACGCTCATGAAAATATTGATGCGGGGATCGCTTCTGGTTCATTTGATACGCTGGGCATGATCGTGATACCCTGCTCCATAAAATCGCTTTCAGCGATCGCGAACAGCTATTCCTCAAATTTATTATCACGCGCCGCTGACGTAACTTTGAAGGAGGGTCGCAAGCTGCTGCTGGTCGTGAGGGAATCACCACTGCACAATGGGCACATCCGTTTGATGAGCCTCGCTTCCCAGGCTGGCGCCGTGATCTTCCCACCCGTCCCTGTATTTTATACCCGACCCAGCAGCATGGAAGAAGTCGTGGATAATATTGTGGGGCGCGTGCTGGCGAGAATGGGGATACCGAATGAACTATACTTGCAGTGGGGGGATGGTTAATTCGATTTGTGGATGAGGCAGAAATTCTAATAATGAACGCATCCGATGGATCACCTGATCTTGATAAAACAGCTCAGCTTGGAGCACCGTCTTATGTGTGGCGGGACGGGCAGGAGCGCCGCTTGCGTATGATTCTGGATGCAGCCGGGGAGCGTATTCGAGGGGATGTGCTCGAAAACGGCTGTGGGGTTGGTTTATACGTTGAGCACTTGGCTGCTTATGCAAGACATGTGGTCGGTTTGGAGTACGAATACGCACGCGCTCAAGAAGCCCGGAAACATCTGGCAGATTTCGGAGATGTAGCAATCGTAAATGCTGCTGGAGAGAGTCTACCTTTCCCGGATAGTGTCTTTGATTTGATACTGAGCCATGAAGTTCTGGAGCATGTGCAGGATGACCGGATCGCGGTTTGTGTAATGGTGCGAACGCTGCGACCGGGCGGTCGAATGGTTATTTTTGTCCCCAACCGTGGTTATCCATTTGAAACGCACGGTATTTATTGGCTTGGAAACTACCACTTTGGAAATAAGCCGCTGGTAAATTATCTGCCGCGCACAATCAGGGACAGGTTGGCACCGCATGTGCGCGTCTATACTGGAAAAGACCTTCTCAAGCTGTTCGAACGTCTGCCTGTCCGCATCCTGACCCATACGGTGATCTTCGGCGCCTATGACAATCTCATCGCCCGCTGGCCAACGATGGGCAGGCTGTTGCGGAGTACTTTGCAGGGGTTGGAAAGAACGCCTCTGCGGTCTGTTGGATTGTCGCACTTCCTGGTCGTGGAGAGGGTTTAAGTCAGGGACTCCCGGAAATCGTAAATCCCGTTCACGATGCCCCACTGATTGGAACAGGAATCACAGCAGACAACTTCTGCTCCCTCCCTGAGTGGATATGTCCCACAGGTTGGACAGCGGAATATCGAACCCGTTTCGTTGACAGGCGTCGTCCCAGCGGCGCGGGAGCGTACGAAAACGCTTGGGCTGAGCTGGAACCAATTCCCCGTCAACTGCGCCAGGGAGTCCATTCCCACCAACAAACGGTGAGGGACAAATCGTTTCAGAATTCCTATTCGATAATGTGAAACTGTCAATTGTCTTTCGACTTCAAATTGACAATCACGAAGCCAATGCGTTACTGCCCTTGGGTGGAAATCATAATTGAGTTCCGCGAATTCGATGGGTTCGAGTGTGAATGGACTCCAATCCTGTTTGCGAAGTGCGTAACGTAGGATGGCTTTTAAGTTTCTCTTATTGGCGTATTCAAGTAGAAATATTCCGTCCGGTTGAAGCACCTGGCGAACCTGGCGCAGCGCTGCTGGGGCGTCCGCCATATGATGCAGGGTGCGGATCATGGTCACCGTGTCGAATGTACCAGGAATGAACGGCAGGTGATAGACATCGGCTGCCACGTAGCGGTAGCGGTGGTCAATTCCCAGCCTCTCCTGTGCAAGCTGCAGTTGAGAGAGTGAATAGTCCAATAAAACAATGTTTTCAAAGCCCTGGTAGCGAGGTGTGTTCCTCCCTGCACCGGCACCGGTCTCCAACAGTAATTTACCTGAATCTGGAAGCAGCCGTTTCAGGGCGATCGCTTCAACCTGATCTTCGTAAGCGCGCCCTCCCTCTTCCCAGAATACACTTTGATAGTCCGAGCCTTCATAATCACAAATCGGGGGGTTTTCTTCTGCCGGCACTTCGTTTATGCTGCTGTGGTCGCGGCTGCTTTTCCCTCTTCTTCAGTTATCGTACCGTTGTAACCGCGACCGAATCCACGGTATACAAAACCCCGGCTTTTCATTTTATCCGGGTTATAGATATTGCGCCCATCGAGAATGATTGGCTGGCGCATAAGTTTGCGAATCTGATCCAGATCAAGCTGTAAGAACTCGTTCCATTCCGTTACGATAACCAATGCATCGCAGCCTTCTGCCAGGGCGTATGGATCGGGTTTCATCTCAATATCAGGCAGAATGGTACTGGCTGCCTGCATGGCAACCGGGTCGTACGCTTTTACCGTCGCCCCTTTATTAAAGAAGCCTGAAGCGATATCAATCGAGGGCGCATCACGCATATCATCGGTGTTGGGTTTAAAGCTCAGCCCCAATAAACCAATCTGCTTGCCTTTCAGGTCGCCGAGCATCTCTTCCAGGCGGTTGACAGCGAACCGGCGGCGGTCGTCGTTAATTTCCATTACTGCGCGCAGTAGTTGTGGATGGCGACCCTTTTCAGCAGCCATGTAAGCCAGCGCTTGCACATCTTTCGGGAAGCACGAACCACCATAACCGAGCCCGGCGTCCAGAAACATATGACCGATCCGTTTGTCGTAGCCCATTCCTATCGCAACCTCTTTCACGTCTGCGCCGAGTTCCTCGCAGATATTGGCGATTTCGTTGATAAACGATATTTTTGTCGCCAGAAACGCATTGGAGGCGTATTTAATCATCTCCGCGGTTCGCAGGTCTGTGATTACAATTGGGGCTCTCAGCGGCAGGTGCAGCTGGGCGACTTTTTCCGCAGCTTCTCGATCCAGCGATCCAAGAACGGTGCGGTGAGGGTGCATAAAGTCGCCAATAGCCGAACCCTCCCGTAAAAATTCAGGACAGGAAACCACTGAGAATGCTACGGGATTGGACTGGTTCTCGGTGATTATATCTGCCACCCAGTCGCCCGTGCCGACCGGGACAGTCGATTTGTTGACAATGATCAGCGGCGCACTCATGCCCATGGCGAGGGTTCGGGCGACGGCAGCGACATGACGCAGGTCAGCTTCGCCGTCTACTCCGGAGGGGGTGCCCACAGCGATGAACACAAATTCGGTCCCTTCCAGACCCTCATCAGACGATGTAGTAAATATCAAGCGCCCGGCTTGCACATTACGGTCGACCAGCTCCTTTAATCCTGGTTCGTAGATTGGCATTATGCCATTCTCTAAATCTTTGATTTTCTCTTCATCAATATCCAGAGCAATGACTTTGTTGCCCAGGTCCGAAAAGCAGGCAGCTGTAACCAATCCAACATAACCGACACCGATCACACATATTTGTTTCATCAACCAAACCTCCAGGTGATTATTCCATTGTTAAGAGACCGTGTTTGCCCTCTTCTCGTGACACTCGAGCATTTAGAGAAGCTCTGGGCTGGCTTCGCTGATCTCCTGACGGACAATCTTACCATAGTATGATTTTTATAGAAATGTGGCCCCAAAACAATTGAGTGCATACACGGTTGCTTTGGATGTTAATCAACGCAAATTGATAACCGTCATCGTTAGGGGATGACGTCTGTCACTTGTAAATTCGCTAAAAACTGTCTAAAATATAGACGATAAATTTTATCGGTATGGACATAAAAAGGAGATTTATCCATGCAGATCACAAGACAGGCAGATTACGCGGTCAGGGCAGTGCTCTATCTGGCGCTATTAGGAGAAAATCAGCGCGCCTCAACCAGCAAGATCGCGGATGAACAGCAAATACCGCCATCATTTCTGGCGAAAATCGTTTCACAATTATCCGTAGCGGGTTTACTGCAGACCTCACGTGGGGCACGCGGCGGCGTATCGTTGGCGCGTTCTCCAGAGGAAATTTCGTTATTAGAAGTCGTTGAAGCGATCGATGGTCCGATTTATCTCAATGAATGCGTTGCACACGCTGGCGTATGCGTATTCGGCGATACATGCCCGATGCGACCGATCTGGTGTGACGCGCAGGCAGATCTCGTGAAGCGATTAAAGAACACTAAGTTTGACAGCTTCGTGGATGGCAACGGGTACGTAGAATCCTGATCCCTCACTCTTAAAGGAAATATTTTTCTGGGTTTGAATTGAGAATTTATTGGGGGGTGTAAATGGAAATGGAATATCGTACAGCACGGGGCATGACATCATGTCCCGTTTACCTTTTCATTGACGTATAATTAATAATAGGAGCGAAAA
>JAUXFR010000231.1 GCA_030622805.1 Anaerolineae bacterium
ACGAAACCAAGCAAACACTCAATATTCCAATCCACAACCATTTAATATTCCATGGGGTTTCGAAAAAGGATCGCTGATGCATACTATTTTATTCCTCGTTGTTGATCTGTTCTTTGCTATCAAGAAACATCAATCCCAAATACCGGGAGGATGTCACAAATAATGTACTAAACCGACATATTTGGTTCCCGATAATGTAAATCCAACCAGATACAACGTACTTATTATCCCTGGAATCCACCCGACTAGATTAAACGATAACCATCTTATCAGAAATCGTTTTTCTTTATTCGTCCACTTAGCTACCATACTATTTTCTAGCTTTTCATAGTCAGGCTAACGGGTTGATCACCAAAATTCTTAATGTATATTCTCCACTTTGACATAATATCCAAACAAATAATGGGCAAAATTATGGATATAGTTCGTTCTCCGGATATTATCAAAGCTAAACATGTGTATAATATAACTTATAGTGTGTTATCCATTAAAATATCACGATAAGTGATTATATCAATAAAAATGAACTCAAAACCTAAAAAACTTCTCGAAAGAGTTAGAGAAACCATTCGCCTGAAACAATACTCTCAAAAAACTGAACAGGCGTATCTGAATTGGATCAAACAATATATTCTTTTCCACGGCAAAAAACACCCGCAAGATATGGCCGCGCCTGAGGTAGAAGCATTTCTGACCTACCTGGCTGTGGATCGGAATGTGGCAGCCTCTACCCAAAATCAGGCTTTGAGTGCTATCTTGTTCCTTTACCGGGAAGTACTGCAAATTCCCATCGAAACTAGAATTCAGTTTGTCGGTGCAAAGAAGCCCAAACGTCTGCCAGTGGTTCTTACAAAATCGGAAGTCCAGCAAATACTAGTTCGCTTATCAGGCGAAATAAAGTTGATTGTCCAACTACTATATGGGAGCGGGTTGCGTGTCAACGAAACAGTGCGATTGCGGGTAAAGGATGTGGACTTCGAACAACGCCAGATAATCGTCCGGGATGGCAAAGGTGCTCAAGATCGAATATCGATGCTGCCTGAAAGCATTCTCGAGCCATTGAAAAGCCATCTTGTCAACGTTGAGGATATCTACCAACAAGATTTGCGGAATGGCTTTGGGCGTGTAGAGCTGCCCAAAGCATTGTCGCGTAAATACCCGAATGCAGATCGAGAATGGATCTGGCAATTTATTTTCCCATCTAAGATACTCTCGGAGGGCAAAGTCGACGGAATAGTTCGTCGTTATCACATCAGTCCTGCCACGGTGCAAAAAGCGGTTCGTAGTCCATTAGATAGCACGTAATAGTATTTCCAATCCGGACACAACCGGATTGTTTTGTTGATCTTTCTTACTTTTCCATCATCGCCAATCCGAATTTTGGGGAATTTATTGAGAATGAATCTTCTTTTCCTAGATATTGAAAGTATATAAGTACTTTTTCAACAGGCTGGAACTATTACCGACCAACATTCGTCATAAGGTTAGCGAACACGAGAAGTTGTGTAAATGATTTGAGCAACAAGTGATCTGTGACGCTTACTCAGGACCTGTACGATGACAGGACAACTGCCGCCCTTCTTTCGAACTGAGTAGCGCATCACCTATCCCTGGTCAGTCTTTAGTCCGGAGGTATCCATGAAGAAGAAGTATTTCGTGCTTCTACCGCTTGTAATCTTACTCGCCGCTCTGCTCCCCACACAAGCGCTCGCTGATGGCATCATCATCCCTGAACCCCCACCCTGTGATCCCTGTCCAATTCCATCCCCCATGAGCCAGCTCGTTATCCGCTACCACCATGTAACTGTGAATATCAAGGATCAGGTAGCGGTGACTCATGTCGATCAGGTCTTCTACAATCCAAACGATTGGAGCGTTGAAGGAACGTATGTCTTCCCACTGCCCTCGGATGCGGGTGTTTCGGGCTTCACGCTGTGGGTTGATGGCGAACCCATTCAGGGAAAAATCCTAGAAGCTGAACAGGCTCGTCGTCAATATCAGGAGATTGTACGGCAATTGCGAGACCCGGCTCTGCTGGAATACACCGGTCAAGGAGCTTTCCAGGCGCACGTTTTCCCGATCCCACCCCAGGGTGAACGCCGCATAGAGTTGGAGTATTCGCAGGTGCTTCCTGCACAGAACGACCTCGTACGTTATGTTTACCCCCTGAACACAGAGAAGTTCTCCATCTGGCCGTTAGAAAACGTCTCCGTCAACCTTCAGATTTACGCTGAGGCGCCCATACGAGCGGTCTATTCTCCCAGCCACCCTGTGGACGTGCATCGAGAAAGCGATAACCTTGTACGGGTAGGTTATGAAGAACGAGACGTACTCCCAGATACCGATTTTGCCCTTTACTACTCGTTGGGTGAAAAAGAAGCGCTGCACCTTATAAGCTACCGGGATCCCGGCGGTCAGGCGGAGGATGGCTTCTTCCTGCTGCTGCTGGCGCCCCGTGTCGAGGCACCCGAACTGGTAGCCAAAGACGTCATCCTGGTGCTGGACCGATCAGGCAGCATGGAAGGTGAAAAATTCCGCCAGGCCCAGGAAGCTCTGCGCTATGTGTTGGAGCATCTCAACCCCGAGGACCGTTTCAATATACTTACCTTCAGCACCGCACTGCAGACCTATGCGGATAGGATGCGTCCCGCTGAAGACGTGGATAAAGCACTGGATTGGGTTGACCATTTGAGCGCTCAGGGCAGCACCGATATCAACCGCGCCCTGCTCGAAGCCGCTGCGATCGCCGACAGAGAACGCCCGACCTACCTTATCTTCCTCACCGATGGGCTTCCCACACAGGGAGTCACATCCAGCGAGCAGATTCTGAAGAACTTACTTCAAGCGGCACCCAGGAATATCCGCCTGTTTCCTTTCGGGGTAGGGTATGATGTTGACACTTATCTGCTGGACTGGTTGGCGCAGGCTCATCATGGTACCACCACATACGTTCTGCCAGGCGAACGGCTTGACGAAGCCATTTCAACCTTCTATGCCCGGATCAGCGCCCCCATGATGACGGATCTCAAACTGGATTTCGGTGACGTATCCACCTACGACCTTTACCCTTCACCTCTGCCAGACCTGTTCCAGGGATCGCAGATTGTGCTGCTAGGTCGCTATAAGAACGGCGGTGAGACCACCATTTCACTTACTGGAAATGTTAATGGAGAAACCCATACCCTCAGGTACCCAGATCAATTATTTAAAGTAACCTCGTACAATGCAAAATACGACCTGGCAAGCACACCATCCACGTTTCATAATTCGTTATCCTCAATTCCTAGAATCTGGGCAACTCGCAAGATCGGTCATTTGCTGCAGATGATCCGACTTCATGGTCCAGATCAGGAGACCATCGAGCAAATCGTGCAGCTCAGCATCCGCTACGGCATC
>JAUXFR010000233.1 GCA_030622805.1 Anaerolineae bacterium
ACCGCCAAAGTGATCCTGGCTGAAATGGGCGGTCAATGTTTTGGGGTCAAGTTGCACGTTGAAGATATCCACCCCGGGGTTGTCAACGCTTTCCAGACAATAGAGCAAAGGGCCGCGTGATAGGGCGGCTTTACCCCGCGTGGCATGTACTTTGGAAAGCGTCCGGCGCACGACGACCGGCGTCTCAAATTCGAGCTCGATTGTATCTCCGGCGGACCAGAGGCGCACGAGAGGCAGAAACCAGCTCCGACGCAGATCGTAACCGCTGGCTGCATGGACATCCGAAGAGGAGGCAGACGCGTATGTACCTGGTATAGCGATCTCTTCCAGGACGCCGTTCACCCGCAAATGCACCCCGCCGCTCCAACTGGGGGCGCGCAGCATCAGTATAAGCTTCCCCGCTGTATGCGGCTGGAGGGTCAGCCTAACCTTACCTGCCCAGGGCAATTCCGAGCGCATATCGATTTCCATACCCCCGAGCAGCGGTAGATTGGTCATGTGATTGCCGATATACTGGTGCATCCAGAGCGTGTTTTCGTCGAATGTGTAAATATAGCGCCCCAAATCCGCCCAGGTGCGTGAGACATTGGACGGACAGCAGGCGCATCTGAACCACGGTTCGCGCGTTAACCCGCTCGCACAGGAGAGCGGATTGTTATACAGGTAGGATACCCCATCCTGTCCAATGCCGACCGAAGCTGCGTTGTAGAGCTGCCACTCGAACAGGTCGCTGTAGCGCGCCTCACCGCTGATCAGCGCCATCTGCCAGTTCCAGAACATGCTGCCCAGCGCGGCGCAGGTCTCCGCATAAGCATATTTGGGGTCCAGTTCGTAATCGCGACCGAACCCCTCTGTGAGGGGCAGCGAGCCGATCCCGCCGCTGACGTACATGCGTCGCGTGACCATGTGTTCCCATGCTTTACGCAGCGTCGCCAGCAGCCGCTCGTCGCCCCGTTCCTGGTAAAGCATGGCGACCGCAGTTTCCAGATAGGCGAAGCGTACGGCGTGCCCCTCGGGGATGGATTGCCGGTGCACGGGCGTGTGCTGCTGAAAATACTTACCTGTGGCGGTGTCGAAGAAAAAGCGCTGCTTGATTCGGGGTGGATCCAATGCCTCATTTTCGGGTGGCAGCTGGAATTTCTGGGCGTGTTCGGGGTGGGCAGTGAGGTATGCGGCGTGCTGCTGATCGACCAGCCTGGCGCGGCGGGTGAAGCTTCGGTTTTGGGCGTAGATGTGCGTCAGGAAGGGTTTGATGCGTCCGCGCTGCTCAATAAAATGTTCAGCTAGGTCCAGGTAGCGCGAGTCACTGGTGAGGTGATAGAGCCTGATCAAAGCGATCTCGATCTCCTCGTGACCTGGTGTGCCTTCCGGTCCGGCTTCCGCGAAATCGCGCACCAGCAAATTGGCGGCTTTGACAGCAGGCTCCAGCAAGGTTTCTTCCCCCGTCGCCTGGTAATGAGAAACACCGGCTTCGATCAGGTGTCCCAGGCAGTACAGCTCGTGCTCGATTTGCAGGTTGACCCAGCGCTGACCGGGGAAGTTGAGCTGGTTGTAGGTGAAGAGGTAGCCGTCCTCTGTCTGGGCGCGGCGGATGAGGGCGATGAACTCGTCCATCCGTGCCTTCAACCACGGTGTTGGGTAAGACGCATACACCCGGGCGGCGGCTTCCAGCCATTTGTAAGCGTCCGAGTCGGCGAAGAAATATCCTTTCCGGATGCCATCCGCTTCGCCAGCTACTAGGCGGAAGTTCTCGATGCAGCCGGTCTTTTCCAACTGATACCACTGGTGGCTTAGCGCTTCCCCTGCGTTGATCTGCAGCCGTGGCTCCCAGAAATCGTCCTGGATTTTCACATCAGAGAATGGAATTTCTTTTCCTGTCATGCTCTCATTATAATTGCTATTTTTAACTCTTTTGGTCTGCTCGACCCCAATCAGATGTCCGTTATTCAGAACTTCGATCTGAACATCGGGAATATTTTAGACGGATTCACCAGCTTTTATTGGATCACCCACAAGATTATCTTCTGTCTCCAAGACCGGCAGAACCGGGACCTTCACCTCGATAAGCTCTTTCGGCTTACGAGTTGTCGGTGGGAAAAACCGGTCCTAAACGACGGCGACAATTATTCGCCCTGCGCCAGATACTACTGTGCATTGTCCCAGAGAAATGTTCATGGATCCTTGCCAAAGTGGGTTTGAATTGCTAAAATTAAATTAAAAAAAGTGATGAGTTGATTGAAGATTCTGCACGGGGCTGCGCTTAATATCAAAAGCTGAGCTTTCTTTTGAATGATCTTACTCGGTTTAGTTCAACCCAAGCTTTTCGGGTAAAAGCCATTATATAGCAGCCTTAAACCACATGAATCCTCAATACGTTCGACGGGCTGTCTTTGATAAGGAAGTCTAAAGATGACTGCTGCTGCCTACAGAGGTTATGAGGGAGTTCCGCCAGAACAGGTAGAACGCTTATCCAAGTTTCGGGCTGAGCATCCTTGTAAGCGTATCAACGTTGCTGGTGTGACTTGGGAGTACATTTTGTCAGGTAATGGCACAGATGTGTTACTCGTCTTGTCTGGTGGCCTGAGGGTTGCCGAGGCAGCCTTTGTTCTCATCCAGATGTTTGAGGATGATTATCGTGTGGTTGCGCCCACCTATCCACCGCTGGGCACCATGGGTGAATTGGTTGATGGAGTCGTGGCTATTTTAGATGCGGAGCAGGTGTCAGAGGCCTATGTCCTAGGCCAGTCATACGGTGGAATAGTTGCCCAGGTTCTGATGCAACGCTACCCGTCGCGAGTTAAGAAGGTTGTCTTGAGCGGTACAGTACCCTTGATAGTGGTGAGGTGGAAAAAATATCTGAACAGCCTTGTCTTGGCAATAGTAACACTGCTTCCTGAACGGGTGGTGATGAGCCTCTACAGGAGAATACTTTCTCCGATAGTAACCGTTCAAAAGTCAGAGCGCACATTCTGGAAAGCATACCTTGAGGAGCTATTCGAACAACGTCTATCCAAGGCGGATTTATTGAGCCACCTTCACACTAATCTAGATGCACAGGCGAATTATGTGTACACCGGTGGGGCGAAGAGCAGTTGGCATGGAGACGTATTGGTAGTCTGGGGAGAGAATGATCATCTCAGAACCGAGAGAGGAAGAAAGGGAATGGAGGACATCTTTCCCCAGGCCCAGATCCGCGTTATCGCAGGAGGAGGACACACTGTAGCCATGACCGAACCAGTTAAGTATGCGGCGGCAGTCAAGGGATTCCTTGGCAAGCGATGAGGATAGGACTCGGTTTATCAGGTTAACACTGGCTGCAGCGGACATGGCTTCGCCCTGGTGGTATGGGGCGGTCTTTCTTGCCC
>JAUXFR010000244.1 GCA_030622805.1 Anaerolineae bacterium
ACCCGGACATCCGTTGATGGCTCTCGCCTTAATCGGGTTGGGGATTTCTCTGCTTTTTACACCTCAAGTTTCGCTGCTCTGGATATTAATAGGTATCATCTTTTTAACTGGTCTATCCCACGGGGTTGTGGATATGGGGGGTATTCAGCCGCTTCATTATTCCCGACCACAGTCTCCCTTGTTGAGCGCAGGATGGAGATCTCGGGGAAAATAACCAGCCGTTTTGTTATTGGCAGTGCTCTTGGGGCAATGATTCCCCCTTGGTTGGTCAGTCAAATATTTGATTCAGCGGGTCCACAAATTGTGATCTCGAGAGTGTTCGCCACTTTGCTGATGGGATTTGCTGTTTATGTTTTCTTGATGAGGGAAACAAAAACGAGTCGTGTTAATTAAGTAAACTGCTAAATTATAAGTCTTTATATACGTCATGCAAATCATGAAACTCTTTTACCACGATTCCGCGTGCTATCGTTTCCTGAAGGAGGATGTCCTTAGCGTATACAATATCTGCCACGCCGGCTGCATCAACATCGCTGAGCCCGTCACCCACGAACACTACCTTGTAACCTCGTCTTTGATAATCCTTCACGATCACAGGTTTTGCCGTACTGCGCATCGGGTATGCAGGATCGAACCAGGGATAATCGAAGCGGAAACCTCCATCCACGAACTTAATCTCGCTGGCGTAAACCGCTGATATACATATACTATAGATGCCCAGCACGTAATCGATATACCAGCGCAGCCCATCGCTCACGATAGCAAACGGATAATCCCTTTCGCGGCAGAAAAATAGCAGTGATATAAACCCGGGGTCGAGTTGGACCGTGCGCAAGAAGGCCTCCATCTCCTGGCGGGTTGCTTTTACGGTCTTAAAGACTTGCTCTATCTCCTCCATCGTGCTGATCTCGCTGCGTTGCCAGCGCTCCATATGCGTACGAAAAGAAGGCCCTGCAAATTTCTCGTAAAGCGAATCCAGAACATTGATGGTGGTGACTGTCCCATCAAAATCTAAGAGAACTGCTATCCTGGTCATCTTTGGTGATTGGAAATGTATCGCGTTTCAACTACTGGGAACGCTTCGTAAGTTCTTCATGCTAATTCCTATTGGCGTATGTCTCTCAACTGCTGGAAGAGCTGCTTTTCTTCTGGAGATAAATCTGCAGGCAGCTGTATATCAACTTTGACGTATAAGTCTCCACGTTGCTGGGGTTCTTTAAGCATCGGCATCCCCATACCCTTCAACCTGAGCTGCCTGCCGTTTTTTGTCTCGGGGGGGATGGTCAGCTTCACTATCTTGTCGATTGAAGAGACATCTATTTCGCCGCCCAGGATTGCCGTATACAGGTCAACGGGAACGGTCATTCTGAGGTCGTCACCGTCGCGTTCGTATATTTGATGCTGAGAGACTTTAATTGTGAGGATGAGGTCACCAGCTGTACCACCACCTGCGCCCTGACCGCCCTGTTCTTTCAGGCGTACGCGTGACCCGGTGCGGACACCTTTGGGGATCTTGGTCTCTAATTTTCGACCGTCCTCCCAATGCAGTGTTCTGGTTGTACCATAATAGGCTTCTTCCATTGTGATTTGAAGATCGTGTTCGATGTTCTGTCCGCGGCGAGAGATGGATGATCCCCTACGGGATTGATAATAAGGACCTTCTTGAAAACCACCCCTTCTGCCGCCCATCCCACCGAACAGTGTCTCAAAGAAATCAGAAAATCCGCCCCCAAGACCACCAAACATCTGCTCGAGATCTTCAGGGCTGACCTGGCGCGTGTGGGTACCGCCGGGTTGTGCCGCCCACTGGCTCCAGTCAAAGTCCTCTGCGCTGCCACCCGCGTGCTGATACTGCTGCCACTGCGACCCGAACCGGTCGTATTTCGAGCGCTTCTCTGAGTCGGAGAGCACCTGGTAGGCCTCGTTGACCTCTTTGAATTTTTCTTCGGCTGAGTCGTCCCCGGGATTTACGTCCGGATGGTACTTTTTGGCAAGCTTGCGGTAGGCTTTTTTTATTTCATCTTCACTGGCGTTCTTGCTGACGTCAAGCGTGTTGTAGTAATCTCTATAATCCATTGTTTCTCATCATTTAGATAGGCTGTAGATGATCTTTGGAATTTCTTCTGACACGATTATCTGGGTTCTAATACTCTTACACCTGCGCTAGTATACCCGAAATGGTGATAACTTGGTTCAATGAATGCAGTTTCAGATTTGCGTGCTGATGTATGTTTTTATCATCTAGGTTGGTTCATTCTCAGAGCGATCTGGTAATCCACTTTTCTCATCCTCATCAAATGTTTTCACCTTCCTTGCCAGATCCTTCAGGCGCTCCTGGGCAGTAAAATATACACTTCCTTCGGGGTAGCTGCCATCTTCCATCATCTCGCCGGCAACTTTGCCGGTCAGTAATTCTATTCCCTGGTCGATTGTGCTGATCGGGAAGACGTGAAACCTTCCATCACGAACAGCCTGGACAATGTCCTCCCTGAGCATTAGATTTTTTACGTTGCTCTGCGGGATGACCACTCCCTGTTCTCCGGTGAGGCCATTTTGCTTGCAGACATCGAAGAAGCCTTCAATTTTTTTGTTCACGCCACCGATAGCCTGGATTTGCCCGCGCTGGTTAACGGAGCCCGTTACGGCAAGGTTCTGACGGATGGCATATCTTGAGAGACTGGACAGCAGAGCGTAAAGCTCAGCAGAGGAAGCGCTGTCTCCTTCGACTTCTTCGTATGATTGCTCAAAGGTAACGCTGGCTGAAAACGCCATCGGTAGTTCCAAAGCAAATTTACCGCCCAGGTAGCCTGTCAGGATCAGTACTCCTTTGTTATGAATCCTGCCCCCCAATTCTGTCTCGCGATCGATGTTCACCACACCAGCCCGACCCACAAATGTGCGCGCGGTGATGCGCGTTGGTTTGCCACAGGCGTACTCCCCCATCGGCAGTATAGCGATACCGTTGACCTGCCCTATGATGTCCCCATGTGTGTCGATCAGAATGGTTTGATCCGCAATCAGCTCCTGAATTCGCTCTTCCAGGCGGTTGGAGCGATAGACCAGTTCTTCGATCGCCTGTTGGACATCGGTGCCCTGAACGAGATTGTGATTATTTTTCTCAGCCCAATAGCTGGCCTGACGTATCAGGTCAACGATGTCGCTGAATACTGTTGCCAGTTTGGTCTGGTAAGCTACCATGCGTGCGCTTTGTTCGATCACCTTCGCTA
>JAUXFR010000279.1 GCA_030622805.1 Anaerolineae bacterium
CAAGTATCGAAATGAAACATCAACAATCATCAATTGGCGCTTCACCACTGAGGATGCAAGAATCAAGCTGAAACGTCTTTACCCTCTCATTGAGGCTTGACCGAGTACTAGGGGTAGATATCGTTCAGGAAGGGTTGATAGAAACAGCGGCATCCATTTGGATGTGAACACCCTTTTATTGGAAGGGCAGGAACATTACCTCTCTCGTAAGCGCCTTCTGCTTCGCGGCAGGCAGGGCAGCAGTCTTCCGCTACGATAATATATATGTGTGATACGCGAGGGTTCTCTATGTATTTTTTAAGCACTACAGCGGTGTATGACCATTCGCTCAGATCAGACTGACATTTCGTACATTGGGTTGCTGAATCTGGAGATTGTGTGTTGCATTTTGTACAAGTTTGCACGGCACGGCCTCCTGTGAAAATTAGCACTATTCTAACGCAACTCGTGACAAGATCATAGAGGGAGTCTGAAATATTGTCCTCTTCTCTTGAATTTTATCCCCAACAATGCTATAAAAGCAGGCATGCTAATATCTCAGCGAATGACTATTCGCCCGGTAGAGGAAGAGGATCAGAAACAGCTCGCAAATCTGATCCATTTCGAGAATCACGTTCACCGGCATCTTGACTGGCGCACTCCGCTTGAGTGGATCGGCAGGCAGCCTTTTCTGGTTGCTGAGGTTGATAAACGCATCGTCGCAGCTTTAGCCTGTCCGCCGGACCCGCCTGGGGTTGCCTGGATCCGTTTGTTCGCTGCGGCAGCCAGTCAGCCTCTACAAAAATCCTGGCAGGATCTGTGGCAAGAAGCTGTCGTCAGGTTAAATCAGCTAGATGAGATTGAGTGGTCTATCGCAATACCACTTTGGAAGTGGTTTCGAGAATTGATCGAGGGGTGCGGTTTTCAAGAGAACAACCGCGTCGTGATGTTAAATTGGGACCGGGGGAATGCGCTTCCTCGCACTCCGCAGACAGGGCTCAAGATCAGAGCGATGAACCCGGATGATATCAAGATCGTTCATCGGCTCGACTCGGCTTCTTTCGATCCTGTATGGCGGGTTTCTCTCCAGACCCTGAATTATTCCCTGAAGCTGTCAGTGATCTCTACCATCGCCGAATTAAACGGGCAGGTTGTGGGTTACCAGATCAGCACATCCACTTCGATGGGCGGACATCTGGCGCGCCTGGCGGTCTCCCCTGAAATGCAGGGACAGGGGATTGGTTACGCGCTCATCTGCGACCTGCTGAACAAGTTTGACCAGCGTGGGGCAGAGCGGATCACGGTCAACACGCAGAAAGATAATCATGCCTCGCTGAAAATGTATAGAAAATCGGGTTTCAAACTCTCCGGGGAGGAGTATCCGGTATACGTGTATGCATTGAATTAGTGTTCGTTTAAGAATATGCAATTTATCTGGACAAAATAAACCTGTTATGGGAAAATTTTAGCCTTGTTAAGAAGTGAAAACTGCGAATATGAATCGATAAGTTTTTTATCGAGGAGGTAATAAGATCAGAAGATGACAAGCGAAAATGTGCGCAGTCGACAATCGATTAAGGAGAGACGACTGCAAAAAAGGCGGCGTCAAAGGATGTCCGTACTGCTGGGGATCAGCGGTGTTGCGCTGCTGCTGATCGGTCTGGCATTTGTACCGACCCTGTGGGAGTTAATGCAGCCAGTAGGTGAGATCGTCATACCAGAACCCATTTCATACTCGATGGCAGAATTTAATGCACTGGGTAATCCAGATGCTCCTGTTGTGATCGTTGAATATTCGGATTTCCAGTGCCCCTACTGCAGAGTGTTCGCGGATGAAACGGAACCCATAATCGTACAAAACCACGTCGAGACCGGCGAAGTGTACTTCGTTTACCGCTCGATGGGCAACTTTATGAGCGATAACATCGGCAGAGGCAAGACTGAATCTCGTGATTCTGCTGAAGCAGCTTACTGCGCAGGTGATCAGGGTCAATACTGGGAGTATAAAAATATCCTTTTCGCAAACTGGGAGGGTGGAGATGTGGGGTCCTTCACTGAGAAGCGGCTGATGGCATTTGCTGGTATTTTAGAATTGGACATGGATCAGTTCAAGGAATGCTACGAAAGTCAAAAATATCGGAGTCTGGTTCAGCAAGATCTGACCGATGGGTTTAGAGATGGGGTAAACTCAACACCTTCTTTCTTAATCAACGGGAAACTCGTTGTCGGTGCGCAGCCGTATGCGGTGTTCCAGCAAGAAATCCAGGCTGCACTCGCAACATCTGAAAACTAAATCTTAAAAGCCAGTGTTGATGTTCGGTTCGTTGAGGATCGATTATCAGCGCTGTTTTTTATTCTCAGCGAGCGTTGGTGTGTCCATCCCCGCGAGCGCATTTTCGTGTAATTCGAGCGCAAAGCATAACGAGGACAAGCGGTTGAGGTAGTGCAGTAGTGCTTCATTCTCGACCAGATCGTCGTGGAGCAATCGAGCGATCTGGCGTTCGGCGCGCCTCACAATGGCCCGGGCAACAGCCAGGGCGGCACCTGCTGTAGAA
>JAUXFR010000074.1 GCA_030622805.1 Anaerolineae bacterium
CCCGAAGATGGTGTACCCTCACAAGAGAAACATGACCTTGAAAACCGCTCGGTACAGCAGGTTTTTGAAGGGTTTCCAAACGCAGAGGAATACATAGCTTTATGGCAGGAATTCGACGCCGGAATCACAGCCGAGGCGAGTTTCGTCCGTCAGGTGGATCGCCTGGAGATGGCGCTGCAGGCCAGTGTGTATGAGCACCAGGGCTATCTGGATCTGGACGAGTTTTTTAAGACGGTTGATCGTTCGCTGTTGGATACACAGTTAAGAAGTCTGCTGCGAGAAATTATAGATTTGAGGGTAGAATAAACACCGGCATAGAATCTGGATCTGCCAGATTTTGAATATCGGTTCACAATTAGAGTAAGGAGTTTTTTATGGACACACGACGTCGGACCAGAATTTTTGGGGCGGTGCTTTTAATCCTCGTCGGAGCCTGGCTGCTTTTAATCCAGATTTTTCCGGATTTACGCATCTTTGATATGCTAAACTTCTCCTGGCCCTGGATCATCATCGGGGTGGGGATTCTGCTGTTTATCTTAGGTCTGGCTGGTGGCGTGCCTGGTATGTCGGTGCCTGCTGCAATCGTTGCCGGCATCGGAGGCATCCTGTATTACCAGAACGAGACCGGCGATTGGACAAGTTGGACCTACCTGTGGACCCTTATCCCTGGCTTTGTGGGAGTGGGAACCATTGTGTCCGGTTTGCTGGGCGACAACACCCGTAAATCTATTATGGACGGACTTACGTCGGTATTCATAAGCGCGATCCTGTTCATAATTTTCGCTTCGTGGTGGGGAGATATGGATATCCTGGGTCCTTACTGGCCGGTGCTGATCATCCTGTTCGGCGTGTGGATCTTGATCCGAGGCTTGATCAGACCGCGCAAATCGATCGAATGATCCGCGCCCTGATATTTGATTTCGACGGGCTGATCCTGGAGACGGAGGAGCCCATTTTCGTGGCGTGGCAGGAGATCTACGAGCGTCACGACTGCCACCTGGCATACGAAACCTGGTCCAGCATTATCGGCACCGCCGATTACGAATTCGAGCCAATTGCTGAACTGGAAAGACAGCTTGGTCAGGAAGTTGACCGGGAACGCCTGTCGAGGTCGCAGCGGCAAAGGGAGCTGGAGCTGATCCTGCAGCAGCAGCCCATGCCGGGTGTGGAAGGCTATTTAAAGGATGCCAGGCAGTTAGGGATGAAAATCGGTCTGGCGTCCAGCTCGACATGCGAATGGGTCACCGATCACCTGGGGCGGTTGGGATTGTTAGGATATTTTGATTCGATCTATGGCAGCGATGACGTGGAACGCACCAAGCCAGATCCAGCCTTGTATTTATCTGTGTTGGCGGACTTTGCTCTGCAGCCCGAAGAAGCGATCGTGTTTGAGGATTCGCCCAACGGCGTTTTGGCGGCGAATCGGGCCGGCATCTTCTGCGTGGCGGTGCCTAACGCCATGACGCGTGGTCTGCCGCTTGATCACGCGGACATGCGCCTGGAATCTTTAGCAGATTTATCGCTGGGTGAACTTCTGCAGCAGTTGAATGGGGAGATGTGAGTTAGTTGACTGTAAATCTTTTTTTTACGTTTGTATGTACTGGCAGCTAAATCTGAGCAGCAGAATTACCAAAGTCAATCCATGAAGATAACCCACGAAGGTGGGTTTTGTGCTTCTTGTAGATGTGACTTGAGTCGCTGTACTTGGTAATCGATCATTTTTACATAACTGGAAGTCAGGTACCCAGGTCCCAGGATGTCTATGCGTCCTGTGACCTGGATGCTTCTACAGTACCCGCATAATCCGTGTACTGATCAACCTCCCAGCTCGTGTGTCAGAAACGCCAGAATGTCGGCAGTCTCTTCGATCAGCAGAGCGATCGGCTTGCCCACACCGTGTCCAGCCTTGGTCTGGATGCGGATCAGCGTGGGTGCCTGAGCGGATTGGGCAGCCTGCAGAGCAGCTGCGAACTTGAAGGAATGCCCTGGCACCACGCGGTCATCATGATCGCCGGTGGTGATCAACGTGGCTGGGTATTCTGCGCCAGGTTTCAAGTTGTGCAGGGGGGAATAAGCGTACAATGTTTTGAAGCCTTGTGGATCCTCGACGGAACCGTAGTCACTGACCCACGCCCAGCCGATGGTGAACTTGTGGAACCGAAGCATGTCCATCACCCCGACGATGGGCACAGCCGCGCCAAACAGGTTCGGTCGCTGCGTCAGGCAGGCTCCGACCAGCAGTCCTCCGTTGGATCGCCCCATGATCGCCAGGTGAGGGGTTGAGGTGATTTTCTCATCGATCAGATAATTCGCACACGCGATGAAGTCATCGAAGACGTTTTGTTTGTTATCCAGCATGCCTGCCTGGTGCCATTCCTCGCCGTACTCACCTCCCCCGCGCAGGTTCGCCCACGCCAGAACACCTCCCAATTCCAGCCATTCCAGGCGACCGACATCGAAGGTGGGAACGGATGGGATGTTGAAACCTCCGTAGCCATACAGCAGGGTCTTGTTTTGTCCATTTAACACCAGGTCACGCTGGTGAGTGAGGAACATAGGCACCTGCGTGCCGTCTTTGCTGGTAACGAATACCTGCCTGGTTGTGAACTCCCTGGTGTCAATCCCTAATGCTGGTGAAAAGATCTGCTCGCTCTCACCACGCTTGAAGTCGTAGCGGAAAATGGTGATCGGGTATAAGAAAGAAGCGAAGCCGTAGAACATTTCGTCGTGCTCCCGTTTTCCGGTCAGGTACAGAAAATATCCAACGGTCGGAATGGATCCAAGCGTGGGAAGTTCGATTTCAGCGATGGATTCACCGTCCCGGTCGAAGCGTTTGAGTCGGTGGTGGGCGTCATGCAGGTACAGCGCGATAAACTCGTCCTTCACCATTTTGACATATTCCAGCGTGTCCTCGCTCTCGGGGATAATGTCGCGCCAGTTGGCTGGATCCGGTTGGATCGTGTCGATGGCGATCAAACGACCGCGTGCTGCGTCCAGGTTCGTGCGGAAATAAAAGACAGATCCATCGTTGCCCACAAAATCGTACGTGGCCTCCAGCTCGCTGATCAGTTCATCAACCGCTTTACCGGATTCCAGATCCTGGTAAAAAATAAGGTTGCGCACATCGGTGCCCTGCCAGACGTATATGATCAGGTATCGGTCATCGTCGCTGACGATACCGGAAAAACCCCACTCTTTCTGGTCTGGACGCTCGTAAATAAGCTCATCCTGGGATTGCGTATCCCCTAAACGATGAAAGTGCAGCTTCTGATAATAATTTACACTGGTGTAATCCTCGCCCGGAGTTGGTTCATCGTAGCGCGCGTAGTAGAAACCGCTGCCATCTTTTCGCCACGCCGCACCTGAGAATTTGCTCCATTCGATCAGGTCAGGCAAGTCCTCGCCCGTATCCACATCTCGTATGCGCCAGGTCATCCAGTCAGAACCGCTGGCGCTGGTGGCGTATGCCAGGTATTTGCCATCGGGGCTCGGTTCCCAGATAGAAAGCGCCACAGTGCCATCCTCGGAGAGTGTGTTGGGATCGAGCAGCACGCGCCCCTCACTATCGTATGAGTCCGTCACATACAGCACATCCTGATTCTGCAAGCCGCTGTTGCGCAGCAGGAAGTACCTGCCGCTTTTTTTGACTGGCGGGGATGCTTTTGGATAGTCCCAGACCTGCGTCAGCCGCTTCTGGATGCCCTCTCGTTCGGGTATCTCAGAGAGATAGTCGAAGGTAAGTTTGTTCTGCACCTCGATCCAGGCTCTGGTTTCCTTCGAGTCGGTATCCTCCAGCCAGCGGTAGGGGTCGCTGACTTTGGTGCCGTGGTAGTCGTCTATCTGGTCGACCTGGCGTGTTTCGGGGTAAATGTAAGACATATGTGATGCTCCTTGACGATAAATGAGATGTATAAATATGCAGTTTATCTGGTTGACTTGATTATATCCGCAGTTAAATTAAAAATCCCCCGAAAGTGGTAAAAACTCAACGCCTTCGATGGGTTTATACGTGGGGAATTATTGCTATCTGTACTTACTCAATCGGGTACCCAGCTGCGCTCCAGGCATTCATGCCGCCCGACATATTGGATGTCTGTTCAAATCCATTGCTCAGCAGGATGTCCCTGCCGACCTGGCTGCGGTTGCCCGAACGGCACACCACCACGATTGGCTCGTCCTCAGGGAGTTCGTTCAGACGGCTCTCCAGTTCATCCAGCGGGATCAGGGTGGTGCCCGGAGCGTGGAAATCGTCCCATTCCTCCTGCGTGCGCACGTCCAGGAAGAAGACGCCATCCTGGTAAAGCTCGTATGCCTCATCTACGGAGATATCTAAGGTGAGTTCGGAGGGCACTGCTACTACCGCAGCAGGCGCCGTACTGCATGCCGGCAGGCTTACAATGGAGAAAGCCAATAAAACCAGCAGCAGACCAAACCAGAGCCAGGATACATTTAATTTGAGAGTGGTCGTTTTTACATTCGAAGTGATTCTGGTTCTTCTGCCCATATATTTCTCCAAAATAATTAAATTCTCAAAATATGATACCTTTTAGATGCAGTTTGGCTGAGTAGGTTACATTCTTTCACAGTATGAATAGTTCGGCTGTACATTTTAACGCAAGGATTTGTATATCCTGAAATAAGTTTGTATGGTGTTTTACCACCATGTCATAAATGTGGTAATATAAGAATAAAGGAATGTGCCATGGCAACAACAACTAAGCGTAGCCGATTGACAATAGACATCCCCGCTGATCTAAAGCGTCGCCTTCGACTGATTGCTGCCCACCGAGATATCTCTATTCGCCAATACGTACTGGATACGATCGAGGAGCAGCTGGCAAAGGATTGGGTTGGAGTCGCAGATCAAGAAGGGTGGTTAGCATTGACCGCCGGGTCGGATCCCGTTTTAGCTGAGATATGGGACAACGATAAGGACGCAGCTTATGACAACGTCTAGTCGAAATTACCAACAGGGGGATATTGTACTGGTACGCTTTGTCTATTCAGACGATAGTGGCGCTAAGCGTCGTCCAGCGCTTGTCCTCAGCACTGAAGATTACAATCAGGGAAGGCAGGAAGCAATTATTGCAGCTATTACCAGCAACGTGCACCGCCTGCTGGTGGGAGATCATCTTATCGAAGGTTGGCAGGAAGCCGGACTGCTTTTCCCCTCTGTTGCCACTGGTATTATCCGAACGATCAAGCAGGCGATGATTGATCGCAAATTAGGAGAAATGCCGGAGGTCGACTTGCTATCCTTCAAGGGTAAAATCAGGCAGGCTCTTGGGCTTTGAGTTGGAAGTCCGCGATTACCTGCCCAACCAGCCGGCAGCCGTGAATTGATCTCGGACGTATGATTAAAGTGCACATGCACCGCCCGCGTGAGAATTTCGAGATCGATCCCAGCCGGCTGGGTAGCATAGTGACTGTTCCGGGAATTGACTGGTTGGATAAAATATTAATTGGATTGAGAGTCCGGTAGCTAAGTGGGAGGATTGTTATGGGTTGGAAAAGCGCATTGCGTTCATTAGAGGCAGCCCAACCTCGAAGGGAACGTGCGGCGCTTCTCAGGCAGCGGGAATTAGAGCGCCAGCAGGATCAACTTGAACAAATGGAAGAATTGGAAAGAGCTCGCTATGAAGTTGAAGTATTTGAAAATTATGTGGACGTTATAACTTCAGTTCATAAGGATGTAGGCGTTTTCTGGGATTGGAAAACTATCCTGTCATCTGAAGCTCCGGAAGAACCGAAACAGACGAATGCATTCGAGATTGATGCCCTATCTAAGCTGGAAAATTACAAACCCGGGATGAAAGACAGGATGTTTGGTAGAGTTCAAAATAAACGTCGTGTATTAGCTCGAGCTGTTGACACAGGTAGAAGAAAAGATGATGAGAATTACCATAATGCCCTCAGTCAATATAAAATTGATTATTCAGATTGGGGACTTTCAAATGAGCTTGCTGAGCTTGCTGAAGGAATATTAGCAGGTGAAGCGAATGCCATTGTGGATGTGGTTACAACGATCGACCCATTTGAGGAGATCATCAACCTTGGATCAAATGTAGATGTAAGAGTGGTAGATAGTCGATTGGTGGATACAGAGATCCAGGTAAATAGTGAAGTGGTGATACCCAAAAAAACAAAGAGCCTTCTAAAAAGCGGAAAATTGTCTGTAAGGAATATGTCAAAAACAAAATATAAACTGTTATATCGAGATTATGTATGTGGATGTGTTCTTAGAATAGCCAGGGAAATATTCGCAATCCTTCCAATCAATATGGCAATCATAACTGCAGTGGGTGATATTCTAGATGCAAAATCTGGCAATATTGAGAATAAACCAATCCTATCGGTCGCAATTCCAGGGGAGACTCTGGATAGTTTGAATTTTGAAACGCTTGTACCATCCGACTCTATGGATAGTTTTGCCCATAATATGAAATTTTATAAAACAAAAGGTTTTGTGCTGGTTGAAAAGCTCAATCCAGCAGATTTCAAATAAGCGGATGGTATTTCTGACCATTTGGAAGGGTCGTATTTTCGTCTAGATTTGCCTCGGATAATTGTTCTTCAGTAACGTTGGCATCCGTCAGGTTGGCTCCCAACAGGAAAGCCCCACTCAGGTTAGCCTGCGTCAATTCAGCCCCGCTTAGGTTGGTGAACTCCAGTTCTGCCCCACACAGGTTGGCGAACCCCAGTTCTGCCCCACTCAGGTTAGCCCTCTCCAGGTATGCCTTGCTCATATTGGCGAACCCCAGGTTAGCCTTGCTCAAGTTGGCTCCCAAAAGGAAAGCCCCGCTCAGGTTGGCTCCCAACAGGGAAGCCCCTTTCAGGTTGGCTCTTCCCAGGTAAGCCTCGCTCAGGTTGGCTCCCTCCAGGTTAGCTTCGCTCAGAATGGCTCCC
>JAUXFR010000103.1 GCA_030622805.1 Anaerolineae bacterium
ATAACGGCATATTTCCAGGTTCGAAGCAGAAAATCGCCATTATATATTCGGTGTCAACAGGGAGACCTTAGGCTGCCGGTTGTACACACCAGAGCATATCTGAATAGCTGCCGTCTACCAACGGACAGATTCTAAAGTATTAAAGCGCGCCTGATTGATTTCCTGGAAGAGAAATTTTAAAGATAAAATAACCTCATACCTGGCAGCCCTGCCATCCCCAAGCCTTTGTGTAATGGTGCGATGCATCTCTAGGAAGCGTTGCACCTGCTGCTGTACCAACACGAAGCATCTCTTATCTATACCAGCGAGGATGCCATGACGATCATTGGAGCAACCCTGCCATCCCCACGCCATAACGTAATGGTGCGATGCATCTACAAGATGCGTTGCACCTGCTGCTATTCTGGCGGTCGTCTACCCCGGCAATGACGCCGGGTAGATCAATGAGTCAATGCAGGGTCTGCTGCTGCTCCCATGCTATAATGCGATCCTATGATCCTTGTGACAGGCGGCACCGGTTTTATCGGAAGGGCGCTGATACGGCATTTAGTTGAGAGCGACTACGAGGTGCGCACACTCATACGCCCATCGGAACAATCCCCTGATTTACCGCACGGTATTCCAATCGAAGCCGCGGTCAGCAGCCTATCCGACGAACGGGGCATACGCGCCGCGATGGTTGGCGTAGACACTGTCTATCACCTGGCAGGTGCGGAGTGGCGCGGTGCGCGAGCAGACCTGATGAAAACAGACATTCAAGGTACGCGTAGAGTAGTTGAGGCTGCAAAAGAGGCCAAGGTTAAGCGGTTTTTTTTCGTCAGCCATCTCGGCGCCGACCGGGCATCCGCCTATCCGGTATTCAAAGCCAAGGCAATATCTGAAGAGTTCATCAGACGCAGTGGCGTTGACTATACAATCCTGCGTACTGCGATTGTTTATGGACCGGGGGACGGTTTGACAACCGGTCTCGCCAGGATTTTACATTCCATACCACTCTTTTTTTTCACACCAGGCGACGGGCAGGTTCTGCTACAGCCGTTATGGGTTGATGATCTGGTAACATGCCTAAACTGGGCGCTGGATGATAAAGACACCATTAACGCGACCATCGAAATAGGTGGACCAGAATTCGTTACTTTCAGGCAGATTGTTGAACTGGTAATGCAGGAAACCAGTATTAGCCGTACCATAATAAGCCTGCCTCCACCGTATATACGAGGGATGACGGTCATTTTCGAATTAATATATAGAGGGTTTCCAGTGTCTGTATACTGGATTGATTACCTGGCAGCCAACCGGACCTGCTCGCTGGACACCATTCCGCGCGTGTTCGGGCTGCTGCCCGCGCGCATCTCTAATCGGTTAGGTTATCTAAGAGGTTAATATTTTCGAAATCAGATGCTGAAACGTCTTGGTAGTGCCATATATCAATTACGCGTTCTCGAGACCGCACAGGAGATGAGCGAGGTCGAAGAGGTTCAGCGGCAGGTGTGGCCTGGGAACGAGACAGACATCGTCCCGGCTCATCTGCTGCTAACGGCTGCTCATAACGGCGGTCTGCTCGTAGGCGCTTATCAGATTTCAATACACGGGGATTACTTAGCATCAGAGCCCCCAGAAGATATTGAATTTCTGGATCCAAAAAAACCGCCAGATGCACCACTGATCGGATTTGTTTTCGGTTTCCCAGGCACCTACCAGACCGCTGACGGGCCGAGATTGAAACATTGTTCACACATGTTAGGCGTTCTTCCCAACCACCGCGACCACGGGCTTGGATTTACGCTGAAACGAGCACAATGGCAGATGATTCGCACTCAAGGGATTGACCTGATCACCTGGACCTATGACCCACTGCAAAGCCGCAACGCATATTTAAATATCTCCCGGCTTGGTGCTGTTTGCAATGCGTACATACGTGATGCCTATGGAGAAATGCGAGACGCGCTCAATGTGGGGATTTCATCAGATCGCTTCCAGGTCGATTGGTGGGTAAACACCAACCGTGTATCCAGGCGTTTGAGTCGAAAAGCACGACGCCGTCTGGACCTGGCACATTTTCTTGCTTCGGGTGCCGAGATCATCAACCCGAGCAAATCAGACGATGACGGCTTTCCACGTCCGGCAGTGGAAACGAAATTTTCAACCTTAGAAGAACGCTGCCAGGCGGGCATTGGACCCCCTATCTTTTTGTTAGAAATCCCATCCAATATTTCAGAGATAAAAGCTTTCTCAATCGAACTTGCCCAGGTGTGGCGCCTGCATACCAGGAACCTGCTGGAGCGTACTTTTAACCTCGGATATTATGCAACCGATTTCATCCACCTCCCTGGAGCAGCACCGCGCAGTTTTTATGTCCTCAGTCATGGAGAAGGTACATTATGAGGATAGATGAACTAAAATTGAATCACATACGCATGAAACTTAGCCACCCGTTCGAGACTTCTTTTGGTCGGATCAAGACACGCGACTGCATCGTGGTCGAAGCGTTATCCGACAGCCTGATTGGTTTAGGCGAGTGTGTGGCTGATCGCGAGCCGGGCTATTCTTACGAGACCACAATCACTGCATGGCATATCATCAAGGACTATCTGGCACCAGCGCTGATCGGGCAGGAAATCGATTCGGTCGGTGAGCTGCAGCATAAAATGAGTCACGTACGCGGTCACCCGATGGCAAAAGCGGCTATAGAAATGGTTTATTGGGACCTGTTGGGAAAGCGTGATGGAATATCTTTGGTCCAGATGCTGGGAGGTCAACGCAAGCAGGTGGATGTCGGTGTGTCGATAGGCATACAGGATTCTCCGAAAGCGCTTGTAGACACTGTGGCGGATTACCTGGCGCAGGGATACAAACGGGTCAAGATAAAGATCAAACCAGGACGCGATGTAGAGGATACCGCGTCTGTTCGCAGCGTTTATCCCGAGCTCCAGCTGCAGGTCGATGCAAATTCAGCTTACACGCTTGACTCGGCTGCAGTGCTGCAGCCTCTCGATGAACTGGATTTACTGCTCATCGAACAGCCTCTGGCGGAAGACGACCTGTGGGATCACAGCCAACTGCAGGCCCGTTTCGCCACACCCATATGCCTCGATGAGAGCATCCAATCGCCCCGTCATGCGCGTCAGGCTATTGAAATGGGTTCCTGCAGGGTCATCAATATCAAAACAGGGCGCGTTGGTGGATTGAGTCAGGCGCTCGCCATCCACGATTTGTGCCTTGCTCAAGATGTACCGGTATGGTGCGGCGGAATGCTGGAAACCGGAATCGGACGAAGTGCCAATCTGGCCCTGGCGTCGCTGCCAAATTTCAAGCTGCCTGGTGACATCTCAGCGACGGAACGATATTACGAAGATGATATCACACAAGAGATCTTCACCCTGAATTCCAACAGCACGATTGATGTGCCAGAAGGTCACGGCTTGGGTGTATCTATAGATCAAAAAGCGCTCAAGAGAGTGACTCTGGATACGCTTACAATGTCGGATGACCTGTAATCCCTCCACATCATAAATCTCCCTTTCGTTGCAAATAACCCCAAGGTACAATATACTTCATCCAGAAGTTGGAGGCTGCAATGATAATTTACGATATATCCGTCCCAGTATCTTCCGGTCTGCCCGTGTGGCCTGGCGATCCAAGGGTCAGCCTGGAGCGCGTATCCAAAATTGAAGAAGGCGCAGATGCCAACGTAACTTTTATAAGAATGAGCGCGCACACAGGAACGCATATCGACGCGCCATACCATTTCCTGGGTGGGGACAATGACACCGTGGATCAACTGCCGCTGGAACTGCTTATTGGTCCCGCATATGTGCTGCATGTACCGGTGGAAGTAAATCTGGTTAAGACTGAAACGTTGCAAGCACTGGTAATTCCAGAAGGCACAACACGTTTGCTGATCAAGACCAGAAATTCAAACTATTGGCAATCTGCAGAAACCGAATTTATAAAGGAGTATGTCGCTATCAGCCCTGATGCCGCCAGATATCTGATCGAGCGGGGAATTCAGGTGATTGGTGTCGATTATCTCTCTATCGCACCCTTCGATAACACAATCCCCACACACAGGATACTGCTCGAAGCGGGTGTGCTGATCATTGAAGGACTCAATCTTTCAGGTATTGATCAAAAAAACTATGAGTTGTATTGCCTGCCATTAAACCTGATTGGTACGGATGGCGCTCCTGCAAGGGCGGTCCTTACCCAAAGATAGGACATTCAAGAGGTGATTACGGATGAATAGTTGGAAAGTTCCTTTTGTTTTTTTCCTGTCCCTTCTAATTATCTTAGTGGGCAGCAGCTGCAGCAGCGAGACCGCCGCGCCAGTAATCAAAGCTGATGTCGAAATATCAAACCAAATGCAAATTACCAGCACAGCGTTTGAAGATGGTGGAACGATACCAACCACCTACACCTGCGATGCAGACGACCTCTCTCCGCCACTTGCCTGGAATGATATACCAGAAGGCACCCAAAGCCTGGTACTGATTGTTGATGATCAGGATGCTCCTGCAGGAACATGGGTGCATTGGTTGCTGTACGACATCCCGCCATGCGTCGACCACCTTCCCGAAGGGCCACCTCCTACCGAAACCGTGCCGGGGATCGGCACCCAGGGCAGCAACGATTTCGGTCGTATTGGCTATGGAGGCCCCTGTCCACCTGGAGGTTCACCCCATCACTATTACTTTAAACTCTATGCATTAGATATGTTGTTAAACCTTGAGCCAGGCATGAATATAGATGATTTAGAGACCGATATGTCAGGCCATATCCTGGATCAAGTGGAATTAATGGGCATCTATGTACGTTAATTTCTCCCCAACAGTCAACACACATATCCCAGTTACCGGTACGAAATCAAAAACAAAGCATGCATGATCATGCAGCTTGTACGCCGGGCATTGGAAGACTGATGCCGCCATCCACCACGATCACCTGACCGCAGATCATCCGCGCTGCCGGGCTGCACAGAAATGCGACCACCGCTGCCACCTCATCAGCTTCGATCAAACGTCCGGCAGGTGTGTGCGATACCACACGATCTATGATCTGTTCATCTCTACGCACGATGTCAAAGTGCCTGAGTGCATCTGTATCGACGACCCCAGGTGAGACAGCGTTTACGACAATATTCTTATCCGCCAGCTCCACTGCCAGGTAGCGAATAAGCGCCTCCTGGGCAGCCTTGCTGGCACCAACAACCACATATTCCGGGACCACACGCTGCGAGCCAGCACTTGTGATGCTGACGATCGCGCCGCCGCCGCGCTTTTCCATCAACGGTACTGCCCGCTGCGCCGCGAACAACAGCGACCTGGCATTGATATTCATTGACCATTCCCATCCCTTGGGTCGCTGTTCCATGGCAGGACGGTTGTAGCCCGAAGCGGCATTGCTGACGAAGAAATCCAACCCATCGAATTCCATTTCCACAGTATCAAATAGACGGTGTAAATCATCAAGATCACCCACGTTGGCTTTGACGAGAAGCGCTTCACGACCAAGGTTACGTATTTCTGCGACAGTCTCTTCCGCTGGCTTGCGATTTCTAAAGAAGTTAACCACAACATGAGCGCCTTTACGCGCAAAATGCAGCGCTGTGGCACGACCAATTCCGCGGCCTGATCCAGTGATCAAAATGATTTTCTCATCAAATGGCATTTCATAATTCATGGGTATCCTCCATAGAGCAATGCATGAATTATAACTAAAAATATTATCTGTTACGAGAATATTATCTATC
>JAUXFR010000069.1 GCA_030622805.1 Anaerolineae bacterium
TACCCCTGGGCACGCTGCCCGGCGGGGCAGGCATCCCTGCACGGCGCCACACCCAGCTTCTCTATAGCATACGCTGCCGGTACTGCCTGACTGTAAAGCCGGTAGGCGGCTTTCCGCTCTTTTAGTCCAACTTCAAACAGATCAGTCCGCGAAACCGGGCATACTTCTGCACAATCACCACAGCCGACGCATTTATCGATATCTATATAGCGCGGTCTGCGCTGTAAAGTCACATTAAAATTACCCGCCTGTCCATCAACCTTAAGAACATCTGTGTCAGTCAGCATCTCAATGTTCAGATGTCGACCCGTTTCCACCAGTTTTGGACTGATGCTGCACATGGCACAGTCATTGGTCGGGAATGTTTTATCTAGCTGAGCCATGTGTCCCCCAATCGCCGACTTCTCTTCAACCAGATAGACCTTAAATCCCTGATCTGCCAGGTCGAGCGCAGCCTGCATGCCCGAAATTCCACCACCAACAACCATCACCGCTCCTACAGGAGGTGGCAGGTTGGTATTTCTACCATCCATCGCTACTGCTCCTCCTCCGCCTTCACCCATGTTTGTCTTCTCATCTCTGGTGTCAGCAAATTACGTGGAATGGTGACCGTAAAACAAGTCCCGGTTCCGCCGAAATCGGAGGTGATGTTTTTGACCTGAATCTGGCCATAATGAGCATCGACGATCATCTTCGCGATCGAAAGACCCAGACCTGCCCCCGCTGTCTCTCCAACGTTGCTGGCACGGAAGAATTCCTGGAAAATGTACGGGATTTCATCCTCTGGTATACCTGGTCCTTCATCCTGGACCTCAAATATCACCGCTTCCGGTGTGTAGTATGCGCGAAAGATTACTGTGCTATCTGCCGGCGCAAACTTGATCGCATTGTTCAGCAGATTTGTGAACACCTGCCGCAATCTTCGCCGAGCCCCAACGATGGGTTCAAAGCTGTGCGGCGGCTCGACCCGGATCTTGACAGCCTTCTCCGCAGCCGCCAGGCGAGCGTCCTCAATTGATTCTGTACCAACCTCACCGGGGTCCAACCACTGGAAATCAGCCTGTATTTGTTCAGGTCGCATACGCGCCAGGTCAACCACATCCCCAATGAGGGCACTTAAGTCGGTCACCCTCAGAATGCTGCGCTGAATCATTCGTTTTTGTTTGTCATTCAAGTCCCCCGCGTAACCACCATACATGGTCTGTAAATAATTCTCGATGGCTGCCAGCGGTGAGCGCAGTTCATGGGAAACAATCGACAAGAAATAGGTCAGGGTGTTTGTGGCGTTCCGATAACGTCCACTAATCAATGCTGCAATACGGTTCATTACTTTCAATCCAGCAGCAGGATGGCTCTGCAAGTAATCCCTGAGCATCTCGCCCTCGATCAGGATCGCCCTCGTCGGTTCAATGCATACCACAGAAGTTGAATAAACATGCGGAGTGGTCAGTGTCGAAAAACCTGCGATCCTTCCAGGGCCGATATAACCGATGGTTGCATTGCGAGGTGTGGAATGGCGTCCGATCTGGATTTTCTTTTCCAATGCCAGTTTGCCGCGTTCAACAACATACATAGCAATAGCGGGCTGCCCTTCCGACAGCACAAATTCACCTTCGCGGAGGGTAACTTCCTGGCAAAATCCTGCGATCTCAAGCAGGTCACCCAGTTCCAGATCGATGAATATCTCTGCCCGTCCCAGACGCTCTGCGAGAACGGCTGAAGCGGTTGCATCCTCACTGAGATGAAACGTCGCCATTTGATCAGCCCCGGGATTCCTTTCCAGTTAACAGTTTCTCCACACGCCTGAGCAGATCATCGGGTCTGGCAGGTTTCTGGATGTAATCCTGTACTTCCATCGTCAATCCTGTCTCCAATTCGTAACGACGCCTGCTGGCATCCTCAACCACCGTTGAAAGCACCAGAATCGGGATGTCGGCGAAACGCGGCTCGCTGCGGACTTCACGGATTACACCCCAACCATCCATCCTCGGCATTAGCAGGTCGAGAATCAACAGATCCGGTTTCTCCTCACGCATCATCTGCATACACTTGATACCATCGCGGGCCGTCGCCAGTTTGTAGGACTGTGATTCCAGGATAAGCGTGATACCTTCCAGTATATCGGGATCGTCATCTACAATCAATATATATGTTTCCTCTTGCACAGCTCCCTCCTAACTTAGTTCATCCTTCGACCGCACCCTGTAAGCGGTCCAATTGTTCCTGCTCAGAGGATGCACTTGCTTCCTCACTTGAACCATTCACACTCCTGAGCGGGTTCGGGCCAAGGCGCCGGATCTCCTCCGTGAACTCCGCAGCTGACCAGGCGAACTGACCACCCATCGCCGCGGATACGTTAATCATCTGCAGCCGCCTGCCTTCCAGGCCAATCACTTCCAGCAGTTCCCTTGTGTATTCCACCCGCCTTCTGGCGTTCACATTACCATCCAGGTAATGACAATCACCTTCCAGTCAACCCATCACCATTACGCCGTCTGCCCCGTCTTCAAACGCCCTCAGCACATAGAGCACATCAATCTTTCCGGAACATGGCAATTCGATAACTTTGATTGAGGTTGGATATTCCAATCGCATCGATCCAGCCAGGTCTGCTGCGGCATAAGCGCAGTAATGACAGCAAAAGGCAACGATCTCGGGTGAAAAAACTTTTTCGGTCATGTGCCTTCCTGAACGACAACCTGAATGCTTTCCATGGGTACAAAACCTTCTTCACTGGGTGTCGTTCCAAACAAAGCATCGACTTTAGTCAGCGTTTGGGCATCTGTGTAGTGCAATAGCTGGATCGCTTGAGCGGGACACTCCGATACACAGGAGCCGCACCCGTGGCAGATTGCCGGTTCAATATACGCTGCTCCCAGAATATCACCAATACCGGTGTAGTTATTGCTCACTACCGGCACATTGTAAGGACAGATGCGTACACAGGTCAGACAGCCCACACATTTCTCTGGATCTACTTGAGCCACACGCGCATTTGTCAGTATCGTGTCTTGGGAAAGAATAATGGCTGCCCTTGACGCTGCTGCCTGTGCCTGAGCGATGCTCTCGTCTAAGAATTTTGGATAATGAGCCATTCCAGCCATGAAGAACCCATCGGCTGTGAAATCGACGGGTCGCAGCTTAACGTGCGCCTCTAGGAAAAATCCATCCATGTCGATTGAAAGTTTTAAACGACTCGCAAGCTCGCGCGCACTCCTGGATGGCACGATGGGTGTGCTCAACACAAGCAGGTCAGGCTTTATACTGATGTCTCGACCCAACAGCTTCTCGTAAACGCAAATTTCCAGTTCTGCCCCATCCGCAACAAGTACCTCCGGTTTACGGTCGAAATCATATTGAATAAAACGTACCCCAAGTCGACGGGCATCGGTGTACAGACGCTCCTTTAAACCATAAGTGCGGATATCACGATACAGGATCGTCACATCAGCTTCAGGTTTCAATTCCTTCAACTTAATTGCGTTCTTCAAAGCCGTTGTACAGCATATACGGCTGCAGTACTTCTCCGCCGGACCCACACACAGGATCATGGCAACTGAATTGTAATCAACGGCACCCCGAGGTTGTTTGCTGAGCAATTTCTCAAACTCCAGTTGGGTTAGAATGCGCGCATCTGTGCCGTAACCGTACTCCGTTCCTTTATATTCCTCTCCCCCAATTGCGACAATGGTCGCCCCATGCTTCACCTGTAAGGAATGCCCATCCCGTGCCAGTGTTGTAGTGAAGTTGCCCTTAAATCCCGTCGTGTCCTCTAGAACAGTTCTCAGGTGCACGGTGATCAAGGGATGCTTCCGTACCTTGTAAACTATATCGGCCAGATATTCCTGCGGTGACCAGCCATTTCCATTTTTATTTTCTGGCAGGAAGAATCTCAATTGACGAAGGTTGCCACCCAGATTCTCATCCCGTTCAACCAAGTGTACTGGAAATCCTTGATAGGCGAGGGTTAATGCTGCAGTCATTCCTGCAGCGCCGCCGCCAAGGATTAGCGCCGCGTTGTTGACAGGCACCTCAGCGACCTTCAGTGGTTGGAGTTCGATCGCGCGTGCGATTGCCATTTGTACTAAGTGTTTGGACTTCTCGGTCGCGCCATCCCAATCTGAAGGATGCACCCACGAGCACTGGTTGCGGATATTGGCCATTTCGAAAAGGTAGGGATTAAGCCCCGCCTGCCGGATGGCGTCCTGGAACAACGGTTCGTGAGTTAATGGTGTACATGATGCGACAACAACCCGGTTATATTTCTGGGTCTTCACCTCTTCAATGATGTGAGCGATGGTGTCTTGCGAACAGGTATATAAGTTATCCTCTGCGTGCACAACCCCAGGAAGTGTGCGGGCGAAATCAGCCACTGCCGGAACGTCCAGATACCCACCGATATTACTGCCGCAGTGGCATACAAATACCGCAATACGTGGCTGCTCTTTGGTAATATCGCGCTCAGCAGGGTACACCGGCGGGACTGTCAAGGTATTGCGCGCGGCCGATAAAAGCTGTGCAGCGTTCGCTGCCGCACCACTGGCTTCGATTACCGTCTCCGTAATGTCCTTCGGTTCTCGGAAAGGACCGGCAACAAATATGCCCTGGCGGCTGGTTTGCAGTGGATCGAACAGCGTCGTATGGCAGAAGCCATAGGAGTCCAACTCGATACCCAGGTTGCGTCCAAGCTCTTTGACGCTTTCAGAAATTTCCATCCCCACAGACAAAACCACCAAATCAAACTCAGCCTCGATCAAGCCTCTACCGTTCTCATACGGTGCGAAATACCGCACTTTCAGGTTGCGGGTATGCGGGTCTTCTTTGACATCGCTCAACCGGCAGCGGGTGTATTTAACACCATACTTATTTTCCGCCCTGCGGTAGTATTCCTCGTAGCCCTTGCTGTAGGCGCGCGTGTCCATAAAAAACACCTGGCAGGAAATACCACCATTCTCCTGTCCACCTCGTGCTTCAGCCTGTCCGTGCTCCACGGTCATGATCGCTTCTTTGGCAGCATACATGCAGCATACCGAGGAACAGTAATCATGGCTCTGGTCGCGGCTTCCGACGCACTGCAAGAAAGCGATGCGCTTTGGACTGCTGCTATCCGATGGGCGTTGAATGTGTCCATTGGTCGGTCCGCTGGCGGACAGCAACCTCTCATACTGCAGCGAGGTTACTACATTTGGATAACGACCCAGTCCATATTCTTTCGAAAGGTGTGCGTTATAAATTTGATACCCGGGCGCCAAAATGAGTGCACCCACGTCTATTTCCTCGATCTGCTCCACATCATCATGATTGATGGCATCTCGTCCACAGGCAAACACGCAGCTCATGCATTCCGAGCAGATTCCGCAAGCCAGGCAGCGTGCAGCCTCTGCCTGTGCACTCTCGTCGTCGTAACCTCCTTCTACTTCGACAAAATTGTCCACTCGCTCATCAATTGGCAGTTCCGGCATCGGCACACGGGGAGCTCGTTTAATCTCTCCACTCGCTGTTCGTTCATCGATCTCTCGCTCAGTCATACGCACAACCGGCAAATCTGGCTTAGGTGGCGGCTCGAGCGGCTCATCACGTAAATAGCGAACAATGGACTCCGCCGCGACATGGCCGCGATCCACCGCTTCAATCACAAATGCTGTACCCGATATGCAATCTCCTGCCGCAAAAACTCCCGGTCTTGATGTCGCCAGTGTATTGGGATTAATTGCGATCGTGTTTTGATCTGTCATCCCAACATTGGCATCGTCAGGAATAAAGGCCAGACCGGCTCTCTGACCAACGGAAAAAATGACCGTGTCACACTGAATCTCGTGGGATGAATCAGGTACTTTCTCCACGAGCAAACGACCGCGCTCATCGAAACTGAACGAAGCTACTTGAGTGCAAGTTACACTACTTACGCCTCCATTCACACCCTCTTGGATCCGTTCAAATGACCTGCTGGGATAAAGAACGACGCCCTCTTCTTCTGCAGCTTCGACCTCCCAGGGGTGAGCCGGCATCTGCTCCCTGCTCTCAAGACAGGCCAGGTGTACTTCTTTTCCCATACGTACCGCTGTCCGGGCGCAGTCGATCGCTACATTACCACCTCCAAGTACCAGTACACGCTCACCAAGCCCCTGTACATCCGATGTACTATTATCATACTTTCCCAACCTTACGTCGCGCAGGAAATGAGTATTCACCAGAACCCCCTCCAGATCAGCGCCAGGTATCGGCAGCCGAATCCCTTCATGTGCACCAACAGCAATGAGCACAGCATCAAACCCCTCGGCGAACACATCGTCCAGGTTATCCACCTGGTAGTTCAGGCGCATATCTACACCCAAATCGATGATGTCCTGGACTTCTCTCTCGATAATCTCCGACGGCAAGCGATATTCAGGCACACCCAGGCGCAGCATTCCGCCAGCTACCGGCATCGCCTCGAACACGGTAACCGGATACCCTGCCAGCGCCAGATCCTGCGCAGCCGTAAGCCCACATGGACCACCACCAATAATGGCGACTCGCTTGTCCGAAATCTTCTGGACGGGTTCAACGGGTTGGCGAGGCTCCTTATAGATTTTATCCGCAACAAACCGTTTCAGAGCCCGGATATTGATCGGTTCATCGACCAACCCACGATTGCAGGCGTCCTCACAGCGGTGGTTGCAGATCCGCCCACAGATACCTGGGAAGGGGTTATCCATCTTGATCACCCGCATCGCATCCTGCCAGCGCCCTTCGCGAATTAATGCTATGTATCCCTGTGCGCGTTGTCCTGCAGGACATGCGTCTCGACAGGGAGCAATGCCGAGTTTGTCGATCGCATAAGCGTTTGGCACAGCCTGCGGATACAGTTGATAAATTGCATGCTTCTGGGAGAGATGCTCATTAAATGTGTCCGGGACAATGACAGGGCAAACATCCGCACAATCACCACAACCAACACATTTCTCCAGATCCACATAGCGTGGACTATGGCGCAGCCGTACCTTGAAATTACCTGCTCTGCCACGTACCTCCATAACCTCCGTATCGGTCAGCACTTCCACGTTCGGATGACAACCTACCTCAACCAACTTGGGAGAAATCGTACACATAGCGCAGTCATTGGTGGGGAAGGTTTTATCGAGCTGTGCCATCTTACCGCCGATAGCAGACTGCTTCTCCACCAGATAGACCTTAAA